>CALMJO010000693.1 GCA_937864375.1 uncultured Spirochaetota bacterium | reverse complement strand
CCATGCATGCCCATTGATTAAGCGGGGATGAAGGTGATATATTGGCTGTATTGGTGTGTGTGTAAAAATGTGCTTTGACTTTATCTTAACACAGTTTAAAATTACAGTTAACGTAGAACAATACGTTTAACTAAAAAAATCTTAGGAGGAGATCATGGAATACTTAGGTTTTTCGTATCTTGGTGCCGGTTTTGGAGCTGGTCTCATCGTGTTTGGTGCTGCACTTGGAATTGGTAAGCTTGCCACTGGTGCTCTCGAAGGTATGGCCCGTCAGCCCGAGCTGTCCGGCGACCTCCGCACGGCGATGATCATTGCGGCCGCTCTTATCGAAGGTTTCACGTTCTTCGCGCTTGTTGTTACCTTCATGCTCGCAACCAAAGAGCCCGTTAAGATGCCTGCTCCCGCTGCTGCTCCCGAACAAGTAAAACCGGCTGCGGAAGTAAAGAAGTAAGAAGTCACACCTGAACAGGTAATCTTATGGATGTGTTAAAAGAAGGTTTATTAAAGGTTGATCCGGGTCTGCTTCTCTGGACCATAATAACATTCATCGTGTTATTGCTGATCCTCTGGAAGGCGGCGTGGAGGCCGATCATCGACGCGCTCGATGCCCGTGCGGAGAAGGTGCGTGGTGATATAGAAACCGCTGAGAAGAATCGTCTGGAGTCCGAAAAGCTCATCTCCCAGTACAAGGAACAGATGGACAAGGCTAAAGATGAGGCCGCCAAGGTTATTACCGAGGGAAAATCCGATGCTGAACGCCTGAAGAACAGCATAATGGAGAAGGCCGGCCAGGAATCCAAGGAACTTGTTGAAAGGGCCAAGAAAGAGATTTTTATGGCGAAGGACAAGGCGATCAGCGAGTTGACGGCCGAAGTGGTCACACTGTCAACCGAAATAGCCGCGAAGGTGATCTCAAAGAATCTTAATCCTGAAGACCAGAAGGCTTTCATTGAGGAAGCCCTTATGAAAATAAGGACAGTTCAGTAACCCTGAACTGTCCTTATTCACTCAATTATCCAGGAACAGAGGGTGACGATTGTGGCAGGGAACGACGTATCTCGGACATATGCAGGTGCGCTTCTGGAAATAGCGCAGCAGAAAAACATACTTCCCGCCATTGAGGAAGAAATGGGCTTTCTCGCGAACCTCGTCAAAGAAGATCGGGAACTGATGCTCTTTCTCAACGCACCGGGAGTATCCAAAGACTCGAAGAAAGAGCTTGTTGACAAGGTTTTGGCGGGAAAACTGTCGGACGTCGCGATCAATTTTTTCAAGGTGCTGATTGACAACAATCGTCAATCGCTCATCAGGGATGTCTACCAGTCTCTCGTGGATGAAATAGATGTCATCAACAATCGGCAGCGGGTGAAGATAACCACCAGCGCGAAGCTCGGAACCGACATGGTGCAGAAGATCAAGGATGCGCTTGCCGAGAAGTTCAAAAAAGTCATTATTCTAGACGAAGTTATAGATCCAAAAATTATCGGCGGTGTAGTGATAAAGGTAGGCGATTTAATAATCGATGGATCCCTTGCAAAGGATCTTAGAAATATACGCGAGAAATTATTACTCAGCAAGATCAGGAGCGAGATGGTGTATGAAGATTAAAACTGAAGAAATCAAATCCATCATCAAGAAGGAGATCGAAGGATATAAGTCCGCTCTCGACGTAAGCGAGGTGGGGACAGTCATCCAGGTTGGTGACGGTATTGCACGCGTGTATGGACTGGACAACGCGATGGCCGGTGAAATGCTTGAGTTTCAGAACGGCGCATACGGTCTTGTGTTCAACCTGGAGGAAGATTCGATCGGTTCGGTGGTGCTTGGCGACTATCTTACTATTGAAGAAGGACATAGTGTTAAAAGGCTCAACAGGATCCTCGCGGTTCCGGTAGGCGATGCCCTGCTCGGACGCGTGGTGAATCCCCTGGGAATGCCGCTGGATAACAAGGGACCCATCCCGTCCGACAAGATGCGTCCCGTTGAGTTCCTCGCCCCCGGTATCGCTGACAGACAGCCCGTTAAGGTTCCGCTCCAGACCGGTGTAAAGGCGATTGACTCGATGACTCCCATCGGTCGCGGCCAGCGCGAGCTCATAATCGGCGACCGCAAAACCGGAAAGACGGCGATTGCGATCGATACGATCATCAATCAGAAGGGAAAGAACGTCATCTGCGTTTACGTTGCGATCGGCCAGAAGGCGTCGACCGTGGCGGCGGTGGTGGAAAAGCTCGAAGCGCACGGCGCCATGGATTATACCATAATCGTCATCGCGTCGGCGTCCGACCCGGCTCCCCTGCAGTACATTGCCCCTTATGCGGGATGCGCGATGGCGGAATACTACATGTACGACAAAGGTCAGGACACACTCTGCGTGTACGACGACCTTTCCAAGCAGGCGAATGCCTACAGGCAGCTCTCCCTGCTCCTCCGGAGGCCCCCGGGACGTGAAGCGTATCCCGGCGACATTTTCTATTGCCATTCACGCCTTCTCGAGCGCTCGGCGAAGCTTTCGGACGACCTGGGCGGCGGATCGCTGACGGCCCTTCCGATCATCGAGACGCAGGAAGGTGAGGTATCCGCGTATATCCCGACGAACGTGATCTCGATCACCGACGGCCAGATATAC
>CALMJO010000692.1 GCA_937864375.1 uncultured Spirochaetota bacterium | reverse complement strand
GTAATAATACAGTCATCTATCAGACGCCTCTGCGCACGATCATGATCCGCATATCCATTACGTTGGTGTTCGTTGGCCCGGTTATAATGAGGTCCTCGACCGCCTCGAAGAAATGGTACGAGTCATTGTTGGCGACATATTCGTTAACAGAAATACCCCGGTCCCGCGCCTTCGCGCAGGTGGCGCCGTCGGCCAGCGCGCCGGCGGCGTTCGTGGGGCCGTCGCTCCCGTCGGTGCCCACGCTTGCCGCGGTTATTCCCCGGGTCCCGTCCAGGAAGAGCGCGCTCTGCAGGGCAAACTCCATGTTGCGTCCTCCCAGTCCTTTCCCCGTCACGGTGACCGTAGCCTCCCCGCCGCTGATGATGCACGCCGGCGCGGGAAGCGGGTTCCCGGACGACAGCACCTCGCGGGCGATGGAGGCGTGCATGCGCGCGACTTCCCTGGTCTCTCCCTCGATGATCGACGAGAGAATCACGGTTGCATACCCCCGTGCGCGCGCCTCTGCGGCTCCCGCCCTGAGCGCGATGATGTTCGACGCGATGATGAGGTTGTCTACCTCACGGAAGACATCGGTGCCGGGCTTTGGAGTATCCTCCAGCCCGCCGCCGGCTCCCTGCTCCAGGCGGTTGCGCACCGATGCCGGAATTTTTTCCATAATATTATAGCGCCGCAGCACGCCAAGCGCGTCGCTGAACGTGGAACCGTCCGGAACGAAGGGCCCGGATGCGATCACGTCCATGTCGTCCCCGGAAACGTCGGAGATCATGAGGTTGATTACGGGAGCGGGGTATGCGGCCCTGGCGAGGTTTCCTCCCTTGATGAGCGAGAGGTGCTTGCGCACCGAGTTCATCTCGTGGATGCTCGCCCCGCTGCGAAGCAGAAGGTTAGTGGTCGTGATCTTGTCTTCCAGGCTCACGGGCCCGGGAGGAAGGGGAAGCAGCGCCGAGCCTCCCCCGCTGATTAGCGAGATGACGAGGTCGTGCTCCCCGGCGGAGGAAACCAGCTCGTAAATTTTCTTTGCTGCAAGGAGTCCCTGCGCGTCGGGAAGGGGGTGAGACGCCTCGATGGCCTCGATCCGTGCAAGGGGCTCGGTGTAGCCGTACTTGAGCGAAATGCATCCGCTGCTGATCCTGGAGCCCAGTATGTCTTCGAGCGCGCGGGCCATGGGGGCGGTTCCCTTGCCGCCTCCGACCACGAGAATGCGCGCGACCCGGGAGAGGTCGAATTCCCTGACCACCGATCCCTCGCACAGAAGGCGCAGGTTGTCTCCCTTCAACTCGAGCGCGCTACGAACGGCGGCATAGGGACTCACCGCGCTGATTCCCGCCTGGTAAATCGCCTTGAGATCGTCGCGGACACTGTTCATGTGGGTTCCTCCGCGCTTTAGATTATCGCCGGTCCTGGGCCTCCGGGAAGAAGAGACCGGTGCCGCTGTGCATCATCGGCCCCCCTGCCGGATTTGCGCCGCTTATCGTGCCGCTCTCCGGGACTGAAACCGGCGCATCACCGCGACGGAGGGCCGGATTCTGAACGAAGTATAGGCGCGGCACGCGATATACTCAAACTTTTTATTTGCCCCGCCCCGTGGGAAGCGAAGCGGGTGAACGCGGGCAGAACGCGGATGGACCGCAAAACGGGTAAAATGGAATCGGCGTGCAATGGAGAGATCAATTCGACCAGGCTCCCATAAAAGACTTGTCAGGGGCATCCACAACGGATATGCAGGGGACAGCCTACGCACTGGAGACCGCGATGATTGCTTTCAGGGGATTTGAAGACGTAATACGCCGCGTACATGAATACGGGCAGGAGCATGTGTTCGCCTTCTGGGATATGCTCGACGAGCCGGGCAGGCGGGAACTGCTCAATGAGCTCAGGTCGGTGGACTTTTCGCAGATGAAGGATCTGTATACCCGCGCATCGCAGGGAGCGACTCAGCAGCCGGGATTCGAGCCGGCGCCCTATATACCCCTTCCCGCGAGCGCCGGGGACAGGCTCGAATGGGAGCGCGCCAGGGAGCGCGGGGAATCCGAAATACGCGCGGGGAAAGTGGCGGCTTTCCTTGTCGCAGGCGGCCAGGGAAGCAGGCTCGGTTTTGATGGGCCAAAGGGAATGTTCAGGGTGGGGCCCGTATCCGGAAAGACCCTTTTCCAGATCCATGCGGAGAAAATACTCAAATATGGAAGAAAATACTGCGTATCCATACCCTGGCTGATCATGACATCGGAGGCCAACCATGAGGATACCGTTTCCTACCTGCGCGGGGAAAAATTTTTCGGCCTGGACGGGAAGGACGTGCTGGTGTTTCCCCAGAACATGATCCCGTCCATGGATGAACGGGGCAGGCTCATCCTCGAGGAGCCGGGCCGTATTTTCAGGAACCCCGACGGCCACGGGGGAAGCCTCACCGCGCTCGCGGGATCGGGCGCGCTCGCGGAGATGGAGCGGCGCGGCGTGCGGATCATATCGTATTTCCAGGTGGACAACCCGCTGGTGAGGATCGTGGATCCCGTCTTCATCGGGTTTCATGCAATGCGGGAGGCGGACATTTCCAGCAAGGGGCTCATGAAGGCTTACCCCGGCGAGAAGATCGGCGTGTTCGTGCGCTTCGAGGACGGTACCACGGGCGTGGTCGAATATTCGGACCTTTCCACTGAGCTCCAGGAGCAGCGCGACGCGAACGGCGCCCTCCGGTTCTGCATGGGAAGCATCGCGATCCACCTGTTCGGCGTGAGCTTTCTGAAAAGCATAACGGGAGGGTCGGCGCTTTCGCTTCCGTTCCATGTCGCGAAAAAGAAGATCAGGTCCCATGCGGCAGGGGGGCCGATTGAGCTGGACGGCTACAAGTTCGAAAAGTTCGTCTTTGACGCCCTTCCCCTGGCCCCGCGCAACGTGGTGCTCGAGACATCCAGGGAGGACGAGTTCGCGCCGGTCAAGAACAGGACGGGCGTCGATTCAGTGGATTCAGCGCGGGAACTCATGACCGGACAGTGCAGGCGCTGGCTCGCCGAGCGATCCATACGCGTCCCCGGGAAGGTAAGGGTGCTCGAGATATCGCCCCTGTGCGCCGTAGAAGCGGAAGACCTGCCTTCCAATCTTTCAATACCGGACAGCGAGACGGTATACCTGGAATAGCGCGTGAGACCGGCGGTAAACCTTTTCATGGCTGAATGCGCGGCGTCTAAAAGCGCGGGCGGCGCAAAAAATTGGTTTGACGCATCGCGCCAATTAGGAAAAGATAAAGGCACACAGAGAGAGAGGGAATGGAAATTAGTTTCGTATCGGCCCGTCGCGGCGATGTGTGCATCCTCAGGATCGAAGGAAGCCTTGACCTGGAAACCGCTCCCCAGTTCAGGGAAATACTTCTTGCGGAAGTCGAGGCGGGATTCGTGAAGATAATCTGCAATATGCACCGGGTGGATTATATCGCGAGCGCGGGCCTTGGAGCTCTCATAAACGTACGCAAGATGCTCGAAGGACACAAGGGCGAATTGAAGCTTTCGGAGCTTAGCCTCGAGGCCCAGAAGATAATCACGCTGTGCAGCCTGCAGGATTTTTTTGGCATCTATGACACCGATGCGCACGCCATCGAGGCGTTCAAGTCGGTGAAGTAATCCGCACCGGCACATAATTACACGGGAACCCGCAATGCAACGCTATCTGGAAAAGGTAAACACGCTTATCGAATCATTCCCGTATATCCGGGAATTCTACGGGAAAACCGTGGTGATCAAATACGGCGGGCACGCGATGGAGGACGACGGTCTCAAGCGCTCCTTCGCCATGGACATGGTGCTGCTGAAGCTCGTGGGGATCAACCCGGTCATCGTGCACGGAGGCGGTCCGCAGATAGGCACCCTGCTGAAGCAGATCGGAAAGAAGAGCGAATTCGTCGCAGGCCTGCGCGTAACGGACGGCGAGACCATGGACGTCGTCGAGATGGTGCTCGTGGGCAAGGTGAACAAGGAAATAGTGCACAATATCAACATGGTGGGCGGGAAGGCCGTGGGGCTTTCAGGCAAGGACGGGGGGCTCCTGCTGGCCGAAAAGATCTACCACGAGGAGGGAGGCGCCCGGCACGACATTGGCCAGGTGGGCGCGGTGAAGAAGGTAAATCCCACGATCATCGAAACCCTCGACAGGGAGCGCTTCATTCCCGTGATCGCGCCCATAGGGTTCGACGAAGCGGGCATGACCTACAACATCAACGCGGACCTGGCCGCGGGCAAGATCGCCGAGGCGCTGGGAGCGGAGAAATTCATCCTCCTGACCGACGTGGAAGGGGTGAAAATAGGCGGACAGCTCGCTTCGACCCTGCGCGACGCCGAGATACCGGGTCTCATCGGGAAAAACGAGATCACCGGCGGGATGATTCCCAAGGTGAACTGCTGCCTGGACGCGCTCCAGGGCGGCGTGAACAAGACCCACATCGTGGACGGAAGGGTGGAGCACGCGGTGCTCCTGGAGATATTCACCGACGCCGGGGTGGGGACCGAAATCGTGAAATAGGGCCCCAAAAATTCTATTTGACAGAATACCGCCCCCTCTTAGATTACCCTGCGGAGGGTTGTCTGAGTGGTCTATAGAGGCGGTCTTGAAAACCGTTGAGTGATGAGCTCCGGGGGTTCGAATCCCTCACCCTCCGATTCTAAGATCAGCGCTCAGAGAACTATTTATACTGGAGAGATGCCCGAGAGGCCGAAGGGGACGGTTTGCTAAACCGTTGTACCAATTACGGTACCGAGGGTTCGAATCCCTCTCTCTCCGCATGAGGAACAGGCAGTGACCCTGGCAACGAAAATCAAGGCTTACATCCCGGTGATGCGGAAGTGGGCGCTCCAGGCGAAGGATTTCATCCTGAACCTGAAGGACTATATCCCGGTCATCAGGGAAAAGTACGTTCTGCTAAAGCGCTCGCCGGGCATCGAGGAGTACAGCAGGTATTATGCAGCCGCCGCGTACATCCCCTATGTCGGGTGGCTATTGCCGCTCTACCTGAAGCGCGGAAACGGGTTTTGCGAGGCGCACGGCAAAAACGGTTTTACTGCGGCGGTGGCGTTCGCGGGCTTCGAACTCGCGGTGTTTTTTCTAAACCTGCTATTCATTCCCAGGGACTGGCGGCCTGTGAGTTTCCTTTTTATTGCCCTGATCTATGCGGCGCACCTGGTTTATTTTACGCTGTGCGCCCGGGGGATGTACGAGGCGTATCACGAAAAATCTCTTGAAATCCCGGTGCTGGGAAAGTATACAGGTATCATAGAATTCTAGGTTGTACACGATGCGTCTATAGCTCAGCTGGATAGAGCGCCGGACTACGAATCCGTAGGTCAGAGGTTCGAATCCTCTTAGACGCGCAGCAAATAGAAAGGCGCGGAACCGTTTCCGCGCCTTTCTATATTCGGCCCATGAACAAAGACGATACTCATTTCATGCGCATGGCCATGGAGGAAGCGGCCGCCGCCGCGGAGGCCGGGGAGATCCCGGTGGGCGCGGTGATCACCAGGAATGGAGAGATTCTATCCCGCGGTCGTAACGACAACAGGGCGCGCAACAATCCGACCGGTCACGCGGAGCTCAATGCGATTCAAAGGGCCACGGAGGCGATCGGAAACGAGCGCCTGGTGAATTGCACGCTCTTCGTGACCAAGGAGCCGTGCGCCATGTGCGCGGGGGCGATCGTGCATGCGCGCATCGCGCGGCTGGTCATAGCCGCGGAGGACGAGAAATACGGTGCCTGCGGCACGGTGCTTTCGGTATGCGGTAACGAGCGGTTGAATCATATCCCCGGGATCGAGTTTGGCCTGCTCAGGGATGAATCGGCGCGGCTGATCTCCGATTTTTTCAGAAAACTGCGTGAGAAGTAGACGACTGCCGTTTTTGCTCTTAGTTTCTTCGAGCACCTGCCTCAGGTGCCGGAAAACCCCTGCTGCGGATATATGCTTGACTTTGGTTTTAGTAAATGAGAAATGGCTTCAAACATTTGTTTAAATTAACCTGCATAGGCTTATTAATGAAGAACAACATGTATATTAAGTATATCGTAACGATAATTATTCTTTGCATGTCGTCAACCGTGTATGCACAGGCAGAGAAAGAGGAACCCAGGAAAGAGGAATCGGCGGTCACCGAGTACCAGCCTGTCAAGCTTCCGGTGAACATGTACGATACATTCACCTTCGATGAATCGAACCGCACTCCCGTGAGAGTCGGGCTGTATATCATGGGACCTGCGTTCGTTACGGTTTGGGGACTGGTGGAGTGGGGTTATTTTTCCAGGTATGAATTCAAGATGGATCCAAGCGACCCATGGGGGGCGCGCGCGCTGGACGGCACGCAGGACAAGTTTGGCCATGCATTTGGCGCCTATTTGACGAAGAGAATGGCCTCCTTCGTTTATAGATCGACCGGCGATTCCAGGCTCAGGGCGAACCTGAGGGGTGCCGTATATTCGGAACTGGTTACCCTGCTGCTGGAGGTGGGCGACGGGTATTCCACCAAGTACGGGTTCGATCCCTGGGACGTCGTCTACAACAATGCGGGGATTCTCTTTGGATTCATGCTGGACCAGTTTCCGGTGCTGGACCGCATGTTCGCCTTCCAGATAGAATGGGTTCCCACCAAGACATTCAGGAAGGATTTTAAGTCGCTCTCCGAGAAATCGGATATTACCACGGACTATAGCGGGCAGAAGATATTATTCGTCACGAAGCTGGGCGGCATACCTTATGTTTCGCGCACCCCGCTCCGGTATGTAAACGTCGACCTGGGATATTTCTCGCGCGGATATGCCAATAATGAGTTTAGCCACGACACCCGCGATGTATACGTGGGATTGTCGGTGAATTTTTCGATCGCGTTCGGGGACCTGCTCCCTGTGGGTTATGCGTCATCGACGGCGCAGACGGTTTTCAATTACATTCATGTTCCCTACGACCTTGAGGTTAAAAAATGGCGGCTTTCAAGTGTTGACCACAGGGACCAGGTTCATTAGGCAACTGCTCCTTTTTCTGGCCATGGCATCATACCTGGCAGCCGGGTGTGATGCCAAGCAGGCCCTCATTGGAAAAAACCTCACCGGTACCACCGGCTCTCTCGTTATCTGGGCGCATTCCGACATCCAGCCTTACGGTCCCCGGGAATACTGGCACTACGAGACCGCGATTAAGGACGTGAGGCGCCACATAAAGGGTATCACCATGGCGCTCGTGGCGGGCGACATAGTGATGTTTTCGAAAAGCCCTCAGGATTACGAGTGGTTCCTTAAAGCGCGCGAGGCGGCGGGCATACCCCACTGGTTCGAGATAGCCGGAAACCATGACGCTAAAGACTTCCCCGTGTTTGGAAAATATTTCACACGGCCGCTGAACTACGCGGTCACCGTGGGGAACATCCTCGTACTTCTCATGTCGGACGAGAATAAAAGCCCGGACTCCGACATCTCACCCATGACGTTCGACTGGTGGAAAACCATGGTCGAGAACAACCAGGACAGGATCATCATCACGGTCACGCACGCCCATCTGAAGGAAAGCAACCTGGCGGCATCGTCGATCCCGACCATGATAATCCGCGACGGGGAGCGGTTCGTGGAGGTGCTTAAGAAGCATCGGGTGGACGTTTGGATTTCGGGACATACGCACATGCCGTACTACGTGCCCGGAAAGACCAACGCGGTGAAGGAGCTGGGCGGCACGCTTTTCATGGACGTGGCGTCCATAAAGAAGGACTTCTTCATGGATACCATCGATTCGCGCATTCTCATTTTCGAGCCGGGGTCCAACGTGATGACGATGCACGTCCGCGACCACGAGAAGCAGCAGTTCGTGGATGGGCTCTCGCTGAACTTCAAGATGAGCCGCGCCTTCGCGTGGGACGGCGCGCCTCCCGCAGTGCTCGAAAAATAGCTACCAGCGTTTTCCCAGGAGCGAGCCAAGCACGCCGCGCACGAGCGAGCGGCCGATCTGGCTTCCCGCGGCGCGCGCCAGGCTCTTAACCACGGTCTCGCCCATGGAGTCGCCGCGCCTGCCCGCGGGCTTTTTGCCGCCGGGTTTTTTTTCCTCTTCTTTCTCCGCTTCCTCGGCCGCCTTGTTTGCACGGCCCTTGAGCTTTTCGAAGGCCGATTCTCGGTCGACCGTTTCGTCGTACTTGCCGGCGACGGCGGAGTCCTTCATGAAGGCCTTGCGCTCCTCCGCGGTGATGGGGCCGATCTGGCTGGAGGGCGGGCATACGAAGGCGCGTTCGACGACCGAGGGGGTGCCCTTTTCGTCCAGGAAGCTCACGAGGGCTTCGCCCACGCCCAACTCCGTGATCTCGGTTTCGATCTTGAGCTTGGGATTCGCGCGGAATGTCTGCGCCGCGGACTTCACGGCCTTCTGGTCCTTGGGGGTGAAGGCCCTGAGCGCGTGCTGGACGCGGTTGCCGAGCTGGCCCAGGATCATCTCCGGGATGTCGAGCGGGTTCTGGCTCACGAAGTAGACGCCCACTCCCTTGGAGCGGATGAGCCTCACGACCTGCTCGACCTTCTCCATGAGCGCCTTGGGCGCGTCGCTGAACAGCAGATGGGCCTCGTCGAAGAAGAAGATGAGCTTGGGCTTGTTCAGGTCGCCAGCCTCGGGAAGGTGTTCGAAGAGCTCGGAGAGGAGCCAGAGGAGGAAGGTCGCGTACACCTTGGGCGACTGTATGAGCTTGTCGCTCGCGAGGATGTTGACGACGCCCTTTCCCTTCACCGTGAGCATGAGGTCCTCGATCGAAAGCGCCGGTTCGCCAAAAAAGTCCGAAGCGCCCTGCTCCTCGAGCGCGAGGAGGCCCCGCTGGATGGTTCCGATGCTGGCCGAGCTCACCTTTCCGTATTCGGTGGTGAACTCCTGGGCGTTGTCGCCCACGTGCTGCAGCATGGCGCGCAGGTCCTTCATGTCCAGGAGCAGGAGTCCCTGGTCGTCGGCGATCTTGAAGACGAGCGAGAGGACGCCGCTCTGCGTCTCGTTCAGGTCGAGCAGCCGGGAAAGGAGGACCGGTCCCATCTCCGAGATGGTGGTGCGCACTGGATGGCCGTCCTTCCCGAACACGTCCCAGAAGGCGACCGGGCATCCCTCGCCCTCGAAGGCGGGGAGCTTGAGCTCCTTGATGCGCGCCTTGATCTTGTCGTTTTCCTTCCCGGGATTGCCGATGCCGGAGAGGTCGCCCTTGACGTCGGCCATGAAGACGGGGACGCCGATGGCGCTGAACGATTCGGCGATCTTCTGGAGGGTCACGGTCTTGCCGGTTCCGGTCGCGCCCGCGATGAGCCCGTGGCGGTTCGCCATCTTCGCGAGCAGTTCGATCTCCTTCGTTCCCTTCGCTATGAGCAGGTTTTCCATGGTGCCTCCTGGATGTTTCATGTATGGGAATGTGGCGCGGACCGGGTGAACGACCGGCTCCGACCTGGCGCTCAGGCGCCGTCTCGCTGCGCGTAAGCAGATCGGCCCCCCAAAAACAGGGACCGACTGACTTCCCTGATTGAAACAAAAACAGGGGGCATAGTCAACACCAAAAACGCGCAAATTTGTATTGATAAAAACGGCACCCGCGGGAAGAGTGTATACAAATACCTGCACCGGAGGAGACGCGTATGTCCAGCTACAAATTCTACATGGTCGAGAAGAAACCGCCCATCGCGTGGGTGTACCTGAACCGCCCCGACAAGTTCAACGCCATGAACGAGCCGGCATGGACGGAGTCGCCCGGGATATTCGCCGACCTTGACGCCGACGAGGACATCAAGGTCGTGATCGTCGCGGGAATGGGGAAGCATTTTTGCGCGGGGATCGACATGCTGGGCATGGCGGGCGTCATCCCGGAGGTGGGGAGCCGCGAGCAACTGGGCGCGATCAAGTGGAAATTCCTTCCCAAGATCTACATGCTGCAGGAGACCATAAGCTGCATCGAGAAGTGCCGCAAGCCCGT
>CALMJO010000691.1 GCA_937864375.1 uncultured Spirochaetota bacterium | reverse complement strand
TATTCGTCGGCAGCGTCAGATGTGTATAAGAGACAGCATGCATTTTGACCACTGCGGGTCCGCGGGCCTCCTCAAGCGCGAGTTTCCCTCACTGCAGATATGCGCGTCCGGAGAAGGTGCCGCGATCATCCGGAAGCCCTCGGCCATTGAGCTTATCACGAAGCTGAACGATTTTGGCCAGAAGGCCGGGACCACCTTCGAGCCGTTTCGTGTCGATCGCGTGATTGCGGACGGGGAGGAGATACGCATCTCCCGGGACCGCACGGTGCGCGCGTATAAAACCCCCGGCCACACCAGGGACATGCTTTCGTATTACATACCCGAGATAAGAGCGCTCTTCCCCTCGGAATCAGCCGGTGTACCGGGCCAGGGCGACTACATCTTCAGCGAATTTCTCATCGACTACGATGTTTACCTTCGGTCGCTCGAAAGGCTGAGCATCCTTGACGTGGAGGCGCTCATCCTGGCGCACGGCCTGTACTACACCGGGGACGATGCGCGGCGCTACATACCGCGCGCGATCGAGAGCACGGTGCGTTTCCGGGAGCGTATTGAAACGCTGCTCGGCGAGCACGGCGACGATTTCGATGCCGTCGCGTCGATCATCAGGCGCGACGAATACGATCCCCTTGACGGGGACAAACAGCCCGAGCGCGCGTACATGATAAACCTGGCCGCGAAGATCCGGGTCATTGCCAGAAGAATCAACGGCATGCACACCGTGAGCGCGTGACGGAAGGACGCCCATGCCGCCGGCTTCATACATGCGCCAGGTCGAGGATATCCGTAATATCGCGGACGGGACACTCATCCGGAGAACAGGGCAGGGGACCGATCAGCAGGCTCTTTTCAGGGGAGCCGACGGGGACGGCATTTTCGTGGCGCATGCAATCGATCTCGACAAGTGCACCTACGAGGCGGAGAGCGCAGTCATGAAGCTCCGCGAAGGTGACGTCATTTACCGCTACGCCCACCGGTTTACGGACAGCCCCGCCCGCGTAAAGGCCGAACAGGTTTTGGGAGAATGGTCGCTTTACAGGAAATCCCCCGCGCTCCAGGCGCAGATGTCGGCATTCACACGCGCGCTGTATGCCGCGGAGCAGGTGCTGGACATGAAGAGAGACGACACGCTCAGGCAGCTCTTCGTGCCGCTGCAGATGAAATTCAAAATCGGAAAGTTCATGGAAAAGACGGACGGTGCGCGCGCCTGGGTGGAGCTGCTAAACGCGCAGTTGTCCACGCTTGAAAAGGGCGACCATCTTACTTACATCGCGCTCATTCCACAGCAGTCCTCGCACAATCCCTGCATCTACTCGGCCGGCACCATGCCGCACCAGGAGACGCACAAGCGCCTGGACGGCGAGGAGTTTCGTTTCAAACCCACGCATGGCGGGCACATAAAGTGCGTAAGCATTACGGATTCCGTAAAGACCTTTCTCGTCGATGCCGGGTCGAATTACGTGGGGAGGGGAGTGAAGACGCCGTTTTCGTACGCCGATGCGGTCGTGAAGGCGCTCTACAGGCTCGACCTGGGACACACGTATATTCCAGTGGAGGGTCGCGGTGCCTTCGGCACCGAGCAGAGCTATTGAGGGAGCGGCATTATTTCTCCTCTGCACAAGCCCATTGCATGATTGTTTCAATGACGGGCCCGTTCCGCTAAAAGGAATTGACTTTGGGCCCGCATGTGGCATCCTTCCCAAACCGCGCGCGGCACCGCGCCGGTACCTGCGAAACAGCTGATGAGGGCCGATGAAGAAAATGTCTGACATCCTCGCGCGCTACGGCGAGCTCGTCGAGCTCCTGGAAAAATACAACCATTACTACTACGACCTGAACCGTCCGGTCGTGGACGACGCGGAGTACGATGATCGCATGCGCGAGCTCGTCGAGATCGAGCGCGCGCACCCGGAGATCAAAAGAACCGACTCCCCCTCTGCGCGCGTGGGAGGCGGAATCTCGTCCACGTTTGCGGAGGTAAGGCATGATCCTCCCATGCAGAGCCTGGGAAATATACTGGAGGAATCGGAGTTCGACGATTTTCACGCACGATGCGCAAAATTCATCGATCCGGATGAGAGGGAACCGTACTCTGCCGAGCTCAAGTTCGACGGACTGGCGGTCGAGATCGCCTATGAAAAGGGCCGCTTTGCGCTCGGTTCCACCAGGGGTAACGGTGAATCGGGTGAGGACGTGTCGGCGAACATCGCGACGATTCGACGGCTGCCGCGCACGATTGAGGGCGTAAAAGAGATACCCAGGCTGACGGTACGCGGCGAGGTGTTTCTCCGCCACGACGAGTTCGACAGGATCAATGCGGAGCGCGCGGCTGCCGGTGAACAGCCCTTTGCAAACCCCAGGAACGCGGCGGCGGGCTCCCTCAGGCAGCTCGATCCCAGGGTGACGGCGTCGCGCGAGCTGGACCTGGTGCTCTACGGCATCGGCCGTATGGAGGGCGGGGAGGCCCCCGCGAGCCAGGCAGGAATGCTGGCGCTCTTTGAGAAGCTTGGCCTCCCGGCGTCGCCGCACGTGGCGTTCGGCGACCTGGACGCCATCAGGGAGTTTTACCGCTACTGGAAGGAGAACCGGCATACCCTCAATTTCGACATCGACGGGGTGGTCGTGAAGATTAACCGCTTTGAGCCCCGCGAGCGGATGGGCTCCACGAGCAAGGTTCCGCGATGGGCCGCGGCGTGGAAGTTCCCGGCCCGCGAGGCCGTGACGGTGCTTTCCTCCGTGGACCTGCAGGTGGGGCGTACGGGAGTGATCACCCCGGTCGCGAACCTGCATCCCATAAACATCGGCGGCGTGCTGGTGAAGCGTGCGACGCTGCACAACTTCGACGAGATCCGCAGGCTCGGGCTTAAGCTGGGCGACAGCGTGAAGGTGATTCGCGCCGGCGACGTCATCCCCAAGGTCACCGAGGTGCTGACCGAAAGGAGGCCCGGCGACGCGAAGGAGATCCCCCTTCCCGGGTCATGCCCCTCGTGCGGAAGCGCGCTCGTGAAGGAGGACATCTTCCTGCGATGCGTGAACGATTCCTGCGTAGCCAAAAGGCTCGAAGCGCTCAAGTATTTCGTCTCCAAGGACGCGATGGACATCGAGTTCTTTGGACCGGAGCTCGTTCAGCGGCTCTACGACGCGGGAAGGCTCAGGACCGTCGCCGACATCTTCACGCTTGCCATGAAGGACCTCGTCGCGCTTGACCGCATGGGCGAAAAGCTCGCGGAAAAAATCCTTGCGTCAATAGACGCGCGCCGCGAGATCCCGCTTTCCATGCTGCTGCGAAGCCTTGGCATCAGGAACGTGGGCGATCATGTTGCGAAGGTCATCGCGCGCGCCGTGAAGAAACTGCCGCGACTCATGGATATCACGCACGAAGAACTAATGGAGATACACGAGGTTGGTCCGGGCGTAGCCGATTCCATTACGGCATTCTTCGGAGACGCCTCGACGAGGAGTTTGCTCGGGTCGCTCGCGGGCGCGGGAGTTACGATCAGGGACGAGCCGGTCCAGGACGAGGCGCGGGACCAGGTCAAGGGCAAAACCTTCGTGGTGACAGGGACACTCGCGCGCTATTCACGGGACGAAGTCGAGTCCCTCATCGAGCGCTACGGCGGAAGGGCCGCCGGTTCGGTGAGCAAAAAGACGGACTACGTGATCGCCGGCGAATCGGCGGGATCCAAGCTGGAGAAGGCGAGGACGCTAGGGGTCAGGGTGATCGACGAGGATGAATTCCGGAAGATGCTGGGGGAAGGTGAATGAGCATGCTGAGCGTTTCGGGAGTACGCGCGTTTATAAAAAGGCATTATTATGCCTGGACCGGGGTTCTCATGTGGCTCTCGTTTCCCACGTACGATACGGTATACTTGAGCGCCTTCCCGCTCTTCGCCTGGTTCGCTTTCACGCCGCTGCTCGTGTACGTCCGCAGCGCGTCCCCGCGGGAGGTTTTTCGCGCCTCGCTCGTCACGGGCATCATCGGGATCACGCTCCTGTACAACTGGATCGGGCAGTTCGGGAACAAGGTGCCGGGCGGATACACCGTGATCCTTGTGGTCCTCATGCCGGTGCTGGCCCTCATTTTCACCACCAGGATCTGGGGCGCCGAAATGCTCGCGCGCCGTTTTCCCGCGCTCAGGTGGCTTATCCTGCCGGCCCTGTGGGTCATCGTGGACGGCGTGCACTCGGTGGGCTACCTCGCATTCCCGTGGACCTACTGGGGCTATTCCCAGTACCCGGTCACTCCGCTCATCCAGCTGTCATCTGTGACGGGGATCTTTGGGATCACGTTTCTCCTGCTTTGCTCGAACGCGCTCATCGCGGATGCACTCGTGCTTTTAAAGGAGAGCGGATGGAACGCCCGTTCAATCCTCGGCTCCCCCGAGGCAAGGCGGTTAGCGGGACTGGCGATCATGGTCATGGCATGCATGGCCTGGGGAACATGGCGCATCAACGCAGTCGTCCCGGGGAAGCCGGAAGTGATCCGCGTCGCCATGGTTCAGACCTGCATTGACCCGTGGGAGGAATGGCACCTCAACCGATTCGATTTCCTGCGCGAGCTCAAACAGCAGACACTGAAGGCGCTCGAGGAAAACCCCGATCTCCTGATCTGGTCGGAATCGGCGACGCTCGAGCTCATTTCATATGATTATGCCAACAACCGGCTTAACCGGTTCGAGCAGGAGGTGCTCGCCCTCGCGAAAAATTCCGGAAAACCGCTCGTGACCGGCGAGATCGGCGTGCTCGACGATATCGTGGGGAGGCGCTTTCATTACCAGAACAACGCGGTCCTCATCGACGGCAAGGGTGAGGTCGCGAACACCTACTCGAAGATACACCTGGTGCCGTTTGGCGAATGGTTTCCTTATTCGGGACTCTTCCCATGGGTACAGCGCATTTCGAACGACTTTGGCGGATCCAACTTCGAGCCGGGGAGCGCGCCGGTGCTTTTCAAGGCGCCGGGGAAAAGGTTCGCGCCGCTCATCTGCTACGAGGGGATATTCTTCCGGCTCTGCCGGGACTACCGGCGGCTTGGAGCGGACTTTTTCGTCAACATCATCAACCTGAACTGGACCGACACCTATCGCGGCCACATGCAGGGCTTCGCCAGCGCGAAATTCCGGGCCGTCGAAAACGGCATATGGTTTCTTTCGGCGGGCAATTCCGGTCTCACCGCGACGGTCGATCCCCTCGGGCGCGTCACGGCGTCCATGCCCATCCTGACAAAGGGCTTCCTCGCCGCGGACGTCGATTTTTCGCTGAACAGGGAGACCATATACAGCCTCGTGGGCGACCTTGTGCTCCATTTCTCGCTCCTGTTCATCGGCGCCCTCATTGCGCTCGTCGCGGTCCGAAGAATACGCGGAGAGAACGGGGCGTGAGGCTCCTCTACCTTACCGACATCCACGGCTCGTTCGAGCTCGTGATGCAGCTTCTGGCGGAAACGACCGCCGACGTCTACGTGGTCTCCGGGGACCTCATCGACATCCCCTTCTACAACATGGACAGTGCCATCCGCTACCACGAGCTGCAGAGCTATTTCCACGGGCTTCGCAGGCGCATGGACCGAGAGCAGATGATCATCGAGGACTTCGTGGACGACCTTCTCGAGAAGCCGGACGTGACCGACGAGGTCCAGTCCAGGGGCTCCCGCTACCAGCAGTACACGATTCGCGCGCGGCGCGTGATGCAGCAAAAATACAAGGTCCTGGAAAACATCGTCTCCTGGAAGAAGGCTCCCGTATTCTGTCTCCCCGGGAATTACGACATGGATTTGAAATTCACCTCGCTGCACGAGCGCGACCTCCACCTGCACTGGCACCAGGTCGAGGATTTGAAAATCGCGGGATACGGGGGGGCCGACATCTGGACAGCCGGAATTCCAGAGCGGTACGTAGTCCGCTACAAGGCCGGGATAGGCGTGTACGACCGGCACAACGAGATGTACAGTTTTTTCAAGGCGTCGAAACCCGACATCATCGTCACGCACCAGCCCGCGCACGGCGTGCTCGACCGCATCTCGTTCATCGGTCCTTCCGGCTCGCCCGCGCTCAGGACCTATTGCGACAACAACCCGGTCCTGTTGTGCCTCACGGGGCATGTCCACAACGAGTGGGGGCTCAGGGAGGTCGAAAACACAATCTACCTGAACCCGTCCAACTTCGGGGACGTGACGCAGATCAACGGCGAGGTGAAGGAGGGCGGATTCTTCTTCGAGGCCGACATAGACCGCCGGGAGGTGCAGCAGGTCCTGTTCAGGAAACTCGCGGGAGACCGCATCTTCGACATCGCCGAATACCGTAAAAAGGGCGCGCGTTGGGAGGAAGAGGTCATCGACAGGGAGCGTTATGACGCATTGCAGCGCAACGACAACTACGACAGCACCATGAAAAAGTCGTCCCATATCCCCGAGATACAGCTCTTCAACGAGATCAAGCGTTTCTTCCGGCTCTTCCAGACCCCGGAGACCGAGGAAAGGGTGGACCGTCTTGAGGAGGTGGCCAGGCTCGTCGAGGAGCGCCTGCAGGGAGAGATCGCCATGGACCTGGTGGGCTCCGTGAACATGGGGCTTTCCGCGCAGAGCTCCGACATCGCCTTCGTCCCGTACCTGCGCTGCGGGGGAGGGGCGACCTGCGAAAGCCGTTCGTGCGGGCTCTACCGGCAGGCCGCCCAGATGCTCAGGGAAATCCTGGGAAGCCATTACGACTTCGAAATAATCGACTGCGTGGACCTGAGCCTGGTCGAAAAAAGCATCCAGGACAAGAACTACGAGTGCGAAACGCTCCAGCGCTTCGTGGCGTACCGCTCCATATGCCGTCCCATCAACTACCGCGTCATAGCGCCGCTCGAGGACATGCTGAACAGGGACATGGAGTTCCGCAACGAGCTTGAAGGAAGCATCCGGTCGTACTTCAAGATCTTCGTCACGACCTCCCAGCACATCCACTCGTTCAACAAGTACGAGTTGAGGCTTAAGAGCATAGGCATCAAGCTGCCGGAATCGATTCGCAGGAAAATACGCAGGTATCTCCAGGAAGAGGGGTAGGAGGCGCATCATGACACATGTGCGAATCACCGACCTGCCATCAAAGGAAATCGCACCCGGGATCACGCTCAGGTCCGTGTTTCTGGAAAACCTCATGGTGACATTCGTGAATCTTGAAAGGGATGCGGTCGTTCCGGAGCACTCGCATCCGCACGAACAGATCACCGTGGTGATCGAGGGCGCGCTCGATTTCACGCTTGAAGGCGTCAGGTATCCAATGAAAGCGGGCGACGCCATCGCCATTCCTTCCGGTGCGACGCATACGGCCGTCGCTGTCAACGGGCCCTGCATGGTGCATGATTCATGGAACCCGGTCCGCAAGGACTACATAATTCCGGACATGGCCCGCGGGGCAGGCGGCGAGGCATGCGCAATGCCCGACGGCAATCCTCCCGGGGAGGAGATTGTCAAGCTGCTGCAGCATGCGCGCACGATCGCCGTCGTGGGCCTTTCCGACAAGCCGGAGCGTGACAGCTACGAAGTTGCGCACTATCTCAAGGAGCATGGATTCAGGGTAATTCCCGTGAATCCCGCGAAAAAAAGCATCCTGGGCGAAACCAGCTATCCCGATCTGTCCTCGATACCGGAAAAGATCGACGTGGTGGATATCTTCAGGCAGGTCGATGCGATCCCCGGCATCGTGGATGAGGCCATAAAGGTCGGGGCCGGCGCGGTGTGGATGCAGCTTGGACTCGCGCACGCGGAATCGGCGAAGAAAGCGCGCGACGCAGGGCTCGTCGTGGTTCAATCGAAATGCATGAAGATCGAGCATTCACGCATGACGGGAGAGGGGAGCGACCGCAGACTTCCCGGCGGGGGATTCAAGCTCAATCAATGAAGGCTCAGTGCGTTGCCGGAAGGTAGATGATGACGGTCGTACCTTCACCCACCGTGGACTCTATCTGTATGAGCCCGCGATGGCGCTTCACGATCGAATAGGCAAGCGAGAGGCCCATACCCATCCCTTTTTCCGTGTAGGTGGTCTTGGTGCTGAAATAGGGATCGAAAATCTTCTTGATGTTTTCCTGGGGGATTCCCACGCCGGAATCGGTAACGCATATTTTCACGTAATTGCCCTCGGCCAGCGCGACGGCGCTCTGGCTGTCCAGGTGTACGTTTGAAGCATCCACCCGGATGGTCCCGCCGCCCGGCATGGCCTCGATCGCGTTCGCGAGCAGGTGATACATCACCCTTCGCAGAAGCGTTGCGTCCGCGCGCACCTGCCAGATGTCCTCGCCGGCGTTTATGGAGACCTTGATGCCGGGATGGCTGTCCATAAACTTGACGTCCTCGTGGATAAAATCCTCCACCGAGGTCACGTCTATTGCGGGCCTGGATATGCGGGCGAAATTGAGGAGCTGGTAGGACAGGTCACGGGCCATGTTCGAAGCCTTGTCCATTTCGCCCAGGCTTTCGTTCACCTCATCGTTGCCGGATATCGCCATGCGTATGAGCGCGATGTTGCCCGAGATGACGGTCAGGAGGTTATTGAAGTCGTGCGCGATTCCTCCCGCGAGGATCGCGACAGCCTCGAACTTGGTCGATTTTATTAGCTCCTCCTCCATGTTCTTCCGCTGGGTGATGTCCTGCATCTGCGTCACCATGTGGAGCTGCTCCCCGATCGATACGAGCGATGAATTTATTGAAACCAGGTGTATGAATCCCGCCTTGTCTCGCAGTTTCACCTCGAGATTTTCAACCTGCCCATCGCTTTCAAGGCGCTCAATGAACGACACCTGGTCTTTAGGGTCGGCCCACATTTTGAGCTCGAGCGTTGAGTGACCGATCAACTCACTTTTCGAATAACCTGACAACTCCACGAGCCGATTGTTCCCGTCGACCATGAGGCCGGAATTAAGATTCGTGATTATCATGGCGACAGGACTGTGCATGAATGCCTTGGAAAACTTGTCCTCGGAGAATCGCAGTTCCCGGCGGCTCTCCTCGAGCTGAATCTCGAGCTCGCGGCGGGCGCGCGCCATTTCTATTGTGGAATAAAGCTCGTTGTGGTGGACCGGTTTTATGATATAGCCGTAGGGCTTGCTGGATTTCGCGCGTTGAATCGTCGCGTTGTCGGAATGGGCAGTGATGAAAATGACCGGCACCGAGAGCTCGTCGTGAAGACGCGTCGCGGCCTCAATTCCGTCAAGCGAGCCCGCAAGCATTATGTCGACAAGCGCGAGGTCGGGTTTGAGCTCCATAGACTTGCTTATGAGATCCTCCCCCGACTCGACCGAGGCGACTATGACGTAGCCGTGAGATTCCAGGAAATAATGTATGTCGGTCGAGATGATCCTCTCATCTTCGGCGATGATTATCCTGGGATTGGATGCACCTGTTGAATGTTCCATGCCTCAAAATAACCTGTTCCCCTAGTATTGGAAGCCCTGTAATACGCCACCTGAATGCGTACCGTGATTTCAGGATCAGGCGCCCGCTAATAAAGACTGCAGGCTCGTGAAGAAGCTTATCCTCAAAATGAGGTTCATTCAAGACTTTTATTGCTGATTTTAAATTTTCCATGAGATGATCCCTGGTCTGGGAATGCCATTCTTGAATTATGTTCACAAAAATACCCGGCATGAAACGGGGACGCAAATTTTATCTTTACACGTCCCGGGCTTTTTCTATAGTTGAACCGGCTGCACTGTTGAACCTGCCGGGCGCAATGACGTCAGCAAGTACGCAGCCGCGCCCGGCGTGGCCTGACCAAACATGGCCACTACATTATAACCTTACTATAAATCCCGGAGGAGATGATGAAGACAAGAATAACCGAAATGTTCGGCATTGAGTACCCGATAATCTGTGGAGCCATGATGTGGCTCTGCAAACCCGAGCTCTGCGCCGCCATTTCGAACGCGGGCGGCATGGGCAATCTCACCGCCGGCAACTATGATTCCGAGGAAGAGTTTCGCGCCGCCATCGCGAAAACGCGCTCGCTCACGAGCAAGCCTTTCATGGTGAACGTCACCATACTGCCCTCGGTGCATATCACGGCAGCGCACCACCAGATGTACCTGCGCGTGTGCGCCGAAGAAAAGGTGGCGGGACTGGAGATTTCTGGTTCACCCATCGACAAGGCATGCGGCCCGGAATACGTGGCCATGCTGAAAAAGGCAGGGGTCCGACTCTTCCACAAGGTTGGATCCGTGCGGCACGCGGTCCACGCGGAAAAGGCCGGGTATGACGGAATTTACGCGGCGGGAATCGAGGAAGGGGGTCACCCGCTCAGCGACGACGTAACGACGATGGTGCTCACTCCGCGCATCGTCGAATCGGTCAAGGTCCCGGTCGTGACCGTGGGCGGGATCGCGGACGGGCGCACGATGGCGGCCGCCTTCGCGCTTGGGGCCGAAGGTGTGATGATGGCAAGCCGTTTCATGGCAACAAAGGAATGCGTGGTCCATGAGAACATAAAGCAGGAGATCCTAAAGCGCCAGGAATACGAAACCACGCTCATCTGCAAGACGCTTGGACTGCAGGGCAGGGCGCTCAGGAACAAGACCGTTGAGCAGGTGCTGGACCTGGAATCCAAACAGTGCGGCTTCGAGGACCTCATCCCGCTCATTTCCGGAAAGCGCGTCAAGGAAGCCTGGGAATCCGGAAACGTGGACGTTGCGCCGATGATGGTGGGTCAGTCCATCGGCCTCATAAGGGACGTCCCTACCTGCAAGGAGCTGCTCGATCGCATGCTGAAGGAAGCGCAGGCCGATGTCGCGCGCGTGCAGAAAATGCTGTAATACCCCATCAGCATCGGAATCTACCAAGGGGCGGCGAAAGCCGCCCCTTTTCATGCACATCCCCCATTCACTGCTCAAGAAATGCCCGCAACCGTCCGACTTATTAATGGGGGGCAATAACCATGTATACCGCAATCGATGCCCAAATCCTCGTTGCTGAATGCGAGCGTATCATAGCGCTCGACCTGTGTATAATGCTTGCCCGGCTGGGTTATAAATCCGTGGAAAGCGCATACTCGGTGGAGGAAGCCTTCCAGAAGCTCAATCAGCGCAAACCCGATGTCCTGATCATCGACGAAATGATCGACGGGGTCTCCGGGGGCAATGAATTCGGGAGAGCCGTCATGGAAAAATACAAGATTCCCGTGATGCTTCTTTCGGATACCGTTCACATGGGACATCGTGCAGCGCGTTCAGGCAAGTTCAGGGTGGTGACCAAGCCTTTTGGCGAGCGTGAAATTGACCGCTCCCTCCGGTCCATCCTCTTAAAGAAGACAGCGTGCTCCTGAATAGCGCCTCTCCCGTACTATCGATTCATTAAAAATAATTATTGCTTTCTGTGAAAGCCCGGGTTACTCAGTCACCGTCAACGGAGGACTCTGTCATGTCGCGTACGCTAAGAATTCTTGCAGCAGCGCTCCTTGTCTCTGCGCTCGTGCTGGCCGGGGCGGGGTATTATTTTTCCGGGCTGGTCATAAAACCGCGGATGTGGGATTACCAGGAGTCGTTCAGGACCGAGATCCAGAAGGGACGGTTCAGCAGGGACGCATTTGAAAAGCTTGCCATGGAGGACGTATACCTGGAATCACCCCATGGGTACAAAATTCACGCGCTCTATTTCCCCCGGAAGGATTCCCGGAAAACCGTGATTTTCTCGCACGGCTTCACATTCACCCTCATGGGCTCAATAAAGTACATAGACATGTTCATCAAGCGCGGCTTCAATATCCTGGCGTATGACCATCGGCACCACGGAAAGAGCGGTGGAAGCACCGTGACCTTCGGCTACTACGAGAAGGACGATCTGAAGGCATGCGTCGACTGGGTAATGGCCAAAACCGGTCCAGGCACAAGGGTGGGCATCCACGGGGAATCGATGGGCGCCGCTGTCGCTCTTCAATATGCCGCGACCGACCCCAGGGCGGCCTTCGTCATCGCCGACGGGTCCTTCACCGATCTTGCCACCATGCTCGCGTTCCAGCTCAAAAAGGATTTTGGCCTTCCGTCGTTTCCCCTGGTTCCGGTCGCCAGCCTTGTCTCGAAGCTCAGGGGCGGCATGTTTTTCGGGGATGTCTCGCCGTTACGGGACATCCCCAGGATCGGTGCTCCGGTGATGATCATTCATGGCGCCGCGGACGCCTATATTCCCCCCTGGATGGCCACGCGGCTGTTCGACGCAGCGGGAGGCAAAAAGAAGCTCTACATGGGTCCCGGGGCAGGGCACAGTGAATCTTACATGAACAACCCGGCCGAATACGACGCGCAGGTGGGCGCATTCCTCAGGGAAGCCGGCTTCTGATGGCAGCAGGGATGCCGTCGCCGGGCAACCTGAGCGAATCCCTGTTCACCGAGGACACCCGGCTCAAGCGGGAGCTCGGCCTTACCGAAACAATATCCATCGTGATCGGAAGGATCATAGGCTCGGGGATCTTCCGGACTCCCGGAACGATCATGGCGTGCACCCTGTCAACGGGGCTCTTTGGCCTGGTGTGGCTGGTGGGCGGCATCATCACCATTTTTGGCGCCATGTGCTACGCGGAGCTCGTGGCGATGATACCCAAGTCGGGCGGACCCTACGTATTCCTGCGCGCCGCCTACAACCCGGTCTGGGCCTTCCTTCGCGGATGGGCGATGTTCTTCGTGGCGGAAACGGGATCCATAACCGCTGTCGCCCTCGTCTTTGCCGAGCATACCGGCGATCTCATGAGACTGAGCACCGGCGAAGGCCTTACCGCCACGGGCATCGTGGCGGTCGCCGGCGCGACCATATGGGCGCTTACCCTGGTGAACTGCTTTGGCGTATTCCTGAGCGGGATCGTCCAGGACATCTTCAGCTTCGTGAAGGTACTGGCGCTTGGGGCGGTGATCGGGGTGTGCTTCACCGCGCCCGGCAGCATGTCCCATTTCTCGCAGCCCCTGTGGCCCGACGAGTTCACATGGGGAACGCTCCTTGCCTTTGGCGCCGCGATGCGGTATTCCTTCTTCGCCTACAGCGGCTGGGAGGGAGCTACCTATGTCGCCGAGGAGGTGCGGAACCCACGGAGAAACCTGCCTCTCTCGCTGTTCATCGGGATCTCGGGCGTCTTCGTGCTTTATGTGGGCGCCAATTCAGCCTACCTCTACCAGCTGCCCGCATCACAGTTCAGGGAGTCAAGCAGGATCGCGGTGGAGGCGGTGCAGATGGCCGCGGGCGCGCTCGGGGGCATGCTCATCTCCGGGGCCGTTATGGCGAACACGTTCGGCAACGTGAGCACCCAGATCCTCTGCAAGGCGCGCACATGGCAGGCGATGGCCTCCGACGGTTTGTTCTTTAAAAAATTTGCGGAAATTCACCCGCGCTACAAGACGCCCAACTACTCGCTCGTGTTCCAGGGAGCGTGGGCAACCGTCCTGCTTCTCTTCGCCGCCGCGGAGAAAAATTCATACGAAGCCATAATCGACTTTTTCACGGTCTCGGGGACCATTTTCAACATCATGACCTTCGGCTCGGTATTCATTCTTAGAAAAAAATATCCCGATGCGCCCAGGCCCTACAAGGCGTGGCTCTATCCCTACAGCGTCATCGTGATCATCCTGTTTCACCTTGCGTATCTCGCAGTGACGCTGGTTACCGCGTTTCTTCCCTCCATGCTTGGCCTTCTGCTGACTTCGTCGGGGCTTTTGTACTACTATCGTCGCGAACTTTTTTCATTCATTGCTCCACGTTCCGGGGACGCTTCACGATGAATAAAAACGATTATGCCGCGATGCGGGAACTTGCACGGGACATGACGCGTTTCCTGGAGGATGACTTCAGCAAGTACCTGCGCGTGCTTGAGGAAATGATTGCAGCCAATTCGCATACCCTGAACAGGGAGGGCGTCAACCGGCTGGGGGATTACACGTCCGCACTTTTAGCGAAGCGCGGCTTTCTTGATGAACGGGTCCCCTCGATCCGTCCCGAATGCGGCGACCACAGGGTTTTCACGCGTTCCGGTTCTTCGGATGAATCAGTCGGCTGCATTTCTCATCTTGACACTGTATTTACAGAAGCGGAAGAAGAGCGCAACGATTTCAGGTTCAAAATCGCCGGCGACAGGATATACGGACCCGGCTCCAACGACATCAAGGGCGGGACGGTGGTCATGCTCATGATGCTGGACGCGCTCGAGGCCTGCGCGCCTTTGCTGTTCGACCATTTCACATGGATTCTCCTCTTTGACGCGACCGAGGAAACCGAATCCGACGACTTTGGCGCGCTCGCGCGAGCGCGTCTCTCACAATCCTGCAGGGCGTGCCTGGTATTCGAAAGCGGCGACATGTCCGATGGCGCAGCCACCGTGATTCGAGCCCGCAAGGGGAGGGCGGTACTCCGCGCGACGACCACGGGAAGAAGCGCCCACGCAGGGAGCGATCATGCACGGGGCGCCAGCGCCATTTCGCAGATGGCGGACCTGCTGCCCCGCCTATCCGCTATCACCGACTACGCCAGGGAGCTCACCTGCACGGTGGGAACTATCAACGGGGGAACCGCACTCAACAGGGTGCCGCAGGAATGCAGCGCGATGATTGAGCTCAGGGCTTTTGACCCGGAAATCCTCGCGGCGGGAATCGGCCAGGCCCTTTCGTATAACGGGTACTCCTCGGTCTCGAGCCCGGACGGGAGCTTCAGTTGCGCGACCACCGTGGAGCTTTTGCGAACCAATCCCGCGTGGCCGGAGAATCCGGGAACGGAGAAGCTCGTGGAAACCTGGATAATGGCGGCAAAGGCGTGCGGCATCGATCTCGCGGCTGTCCCGAAGGGCGGGATCAGCGACGGAAACCTTGTCTGGGACTCCGTTCCCACGATCGACGGTCTTGGTCCCGCCGGGGACTTTTGTCACTGCGCTGAATTTTCGCCGGACGGGTCCAAGGACCGCGAATTCGCGCTACTGCCCTCATTCATTCCCCGCGCCGTCATGAACGCGCTGGCTCTGTGCCTGGTGTCCGGCGCTCCCGAGACCTGGAAAAAGGCCCCGCGATGAAAGCGTTTGCCGGACCGGGAGACGTCTCAAGGGCAAGGATCATGCTCCTGTGCGCCGCGGTGCTCTGGAGCACGGGGGGACTGTTCATAAAAATGATCGATCTCCCTCCGCTCGCGATCGCAGGCTGGAGAAGCGCCATAGCCGCTCTCGCGCTGTTCCTGTTCATCAGGCGTCCGCGCATGACCTGGTCGATCGCGCAGATTGGCGGGTCCGCAGCCTATGCCGCAACGGTGATTCTTTTCGTGGTTTCTAACAAGCTGACCACCGCCGCGAATGCAATAGTTTTACAGTATACCGCCCCCGTGTTCGTCGCAGTGCTGGGTATCTTCATCCTTAAAGAGAAGGTACGGAGGACCGGCTGGATCACCATCGCGCTCACCCTCTGCGGGATGGTGCTCTTTTTCAAGGACAGGATCGATTCCGGCGGACAGCTGGGCAACGTCCTGTCGGTGGTGAGCGGGCTCTGCATCGCCTTCCTGATAATCGCGCTCAGGTACCAGAAGGACGGGTCCCCCGCCGAAACGATCTGGCTGGGAAACATCTTTACCGGTATCGTATGCCTGCCCGTGATGCTTTCGTACATGCCTGGAAGGGCCGAGTTTCCCCCGCTTATCTTTCTTGGAATCTTTCAACTGGGGCTCGCCTATTACCTTTACGCGCATGCGGTGAGGCATGTTCCCGCGCTGGAGGCGATAATCATCCCCATCGTGGAACCCATCCTCAATCCCCTGTGGGTGTTCCTGTTCATGGGGGAGCGCCCCGGCCTCTGGTCGCTTGCGGGAGGAGTAGTGGTGATCGTTTCGGTGACTGTGTACTGCGTGCTTACCAGGAACGGCGGGAGGGCCGCCGATGACGCGGCCGCAAACTGATTCCAGGATTAAGATCAGCGGCCCAGGAAATTTCCGTTCCAGACGGCGGGCATGACGAGCCCTTCACGCGTCGTATAGGTTCCCATTCCCTCGCTCACGCCGTTCTTCCACTGTCCGCGAAACCTGTCGCCGTTGGGAAGCGTTACGGTACCTGTACCGTGCGGATAGCCGTTCTCCCAGGTGCCCTGGTAGCTGAATCCGTCGGACTTGGCATAGGATCCTTCCCCGTGACGCTTGCCCTTGAGCCAGTCTCCCTCGTACCTGTCGCCGTTGGACCATACCATGGTGCCTTTTCCGTGCTGGGTGTCGTCTTTCCACGAGCCCGTGTACTTCGCACCGTCCAGCCACAGGTAGGTGCCTTCACCATCGGTGCAGTTTCCCTTTTCGCAATCCGGGAAAAGGGGAGATGCGGTGAACGCGAATACAAGCGCCAGGATGCATATACGATTTTTCATGCCGGACCGTTGCTGATTTCTATGTATAAGAAGATATGCCGTGAAGTGAAACATAGCAATACTATTTGTGCAAGAAAATTTTATATGAGGACGGGTGCCTGGCTTTCGGAGCGGATTGACCGCGAATTTTCACAGGAAGCCGGAAAGGCATGACACAGTGATGAGTGCTACGCATCGGTCGGATAAGCGCCGTGGCCGACATGAAAACGAACGTTCGTTCGTATATTTTATTGACATATTTCACCTGTCCTGACACCATGCTTCAGCAGTTCACTTATGGTTCTTAACCGCACACAGCAATCTTTTTCCTCAGGGAGGGGCGCATGGATTTCGGCATATCTGACAAAATGCAGACCATTCTCAAGATGATCGACGAATTCGTGGACAAGGAGCTTATTCCGATCGAGCACCGTTTCATAAAGGAAGAATTCCGCGACCTGGTGCCCCTGCTTAAAGAAAAGAGGCAGATGGTCAAGCAGATGGAACTGTGGGGGCCCAACATTCCCGTTGACCTTGGAGGCATGGGGCTTTCGCTCGTGGAGCACGGCCTGGTTTCTGAATCACTGGGACGTTCTCCCCTGGGCCATTACGTGTTCGGGTGCCAGGCCCCCGACGCGGGCAACATCGAGATCCTCCACCAGCACGGGACTGCCGAGCAGAAGGAAAAGTACCTCAAGCCGCTCGCCGCGGGCGATATTCGCAGCTGTTTTTCAATGACCGAGGTGAACATGCCGGGATCCAATCCCGTGATGATGGAAACCACCGCGGTGAAGGACGGGAATGACTATGTCATCAACGGTCAGAAATGGTATACCTCGAGCGCGGACGGATCGAAGTTTGCCATCGTCATGGCCGTGACCAATCCAGACGCCCCCCTGTACCAGCAGGCGAGCATGATCATCGTCCCCACGGACACGCCCGGCTTCAACCTGGTGCGTAACATTCCCGTCATGGGGCATTCCGGGAGCGATTACGCCAGCCACGGGGAAATCCTATACCAGTCGTGCCGCGTGCCGCAATCGAACCTGCTCGGGAAAGAGGGCCTTGGCTTCGTCATCGCGCAGGACAGGCTTGGACCCGGCCGCATACACCACTGCATGCGCTGGATAGGGATATGCAACCGCTCATTCGACCTCATGTGCAGGCGCGCCACCGAACGTAAAATTACGCCGGACGGCAAGACCCTCGCCACCAGGCAGATCATCCAGTCGTGGGTGTCGGAATCCGCGGCCGAGATACAGGCGGCCCGGCTCATGACGCTGAACGCGGCGTGGCGGATCGACAACCTGGGAACCAAGGCCGCGCGTGACGATATCGCCCTGATCAAGTTCGTGGTCGCGAACACCATGCAGCGCGTGGTCGACCGCGCGCTCCAGGTGCACGGAGGACTGGGCATGACCGACGACACAATACTCGCGTACTTCTTCCGTCACGAGCGCGCGGCGCGCATCTACGACGGGGCCGACGAGGTCCACAAGTCTTCGTTCGCACGCCGTTATCTCACGCGCTACCAGAAGTGACTGCCGGAATACCTTGGATAGAGGGAGCTCGCGATGAAGATCGAAGAGGTTAAAAAGGTGCTTATAATCGGCGCGGGAACGATGGGGCAGCAGATCAGCGTTCCCTGCGCCATCGGCGGATACGACGTCGTCATCTACGACATCAAGGAAGAATTGATGCAGACGGCGCAGCGCCGCATATGGAACATATTCAAGGGATTCGTGGACTGGCAGAAGATCACCACGGAGGAGGCCGACGCCGCATTCGCCCGCATCAGCTTCACGACCGACCCCGCGCTCGCGGCGAAGGACGCCGACATCGTGAGCGAATCGGTGCCCGAGGACCCGGTCCTCAAGGGAAAGGTCTTCGCGCAGTTCAACGCCCTCTGCCCTGAGCGCACGATCTTCACCACGAACACCTCGACCCTGCTGCCCTCGAGCTTCGCGGCGCAGACGGGACGGCCGGACAAGTTCCTGGCCTTCCACTTCCACGATACGCGCATGAACAACATCGTAGACATCATGCCCCATCCCGGGACCGCCCCCGAGACGGTCGATCTCGTGAGGGAATTCGCGCTGCGGACGGGGCAGCTCCCCATCATGCTCGCCAAGGAAAACCACGGCTACGTCTTCAACGCCATGCTCACTACGCTCTTTTCTTCGGCGATGAGCCTCGCGGCGAACGGCGTCGCATCGGTAGAGGACGTCGATCGCGCATGGATGGGCGTGACGCACATGATGCTGGGTCCCTTCGGGATCATGGACAGCGTGGGGCTGGACACGGTGTACCACATCACCAACTACTGGGCGCAGAAGAACAGGGACAGGCAGGCCCTCAAGAACGCCGAGTTCGTGAAAAAATACGTTGACGAGGGGAGGACCGGACAGAAGGTCAAGAAGGGCTTCTATGATTATCCCGGCCCCGCGTATTCGAAGCCCGGCTTCCTCTCGGGAAGCGGCGCCTGACCCCGCGCAGGGAGGTCGTCGCCCCGGCACGGCGTATAACGGAGAACACGCATGTACGAAAGCATAGAACTGCGCGCGGGCTCGCGCGCGCTTGAACTCATCCGCGACGGCGGTTTCAAGCCGGACCGTGTGAGGACAATCGCCGGCGCCTCGGGCGGCCCCAAGTGGCTGGTACTCGCAGGCATGGACCGCGCGCTCAGGATCATGTTCTCGGGGCGCACGCGCCCGCTCCACCTCGTGGGCTCCTCTATAGGCGCATGGCGCCTTGCGGGTCTCGCCGCGAAGGACCCCGTCAAGGCGATGGAGATCTTTGAAGACCGGTACGTGAACCAGCGCTACTCCCGCCGTCCCACCGCGGCCGAGGTTACCGAGGAGTCCCGGAGGATAATGGATGCCTATATGGGAGGGAGCGAAGGGCATGCCGTGCGACACCCGTTCCTGAGACTGACCATCATCACGGTGCGCGCGAAGGGCATGGGGAGGTCCGATCTCCCTCTCGTCCTTTCCCTGAACCTCGCGGGAACAGCGATGGGCAACATGATAGCCCGATCGAACCTCAGGTTTTTTTACGAGCGTGTGATCTTCACCGATCCGCGTGAGGTGCCGCCGTTCCTGCCCCTGTCGGATTTTCCGCCGGTACAGGTCTCCCTTACCGAGATGAATATCCGCGACGCGATCATGGCGTCCGGCTCCATCCCCCTGGTGATGAGCGGGGTGCGCGGAATCGAGGGCGCGCCTGCCGGCACCTACCGCGACGGAGGGATCATCGACTATCACCTTGACATGCCTTTCGCCGCCGGCCCCGAGGAGCTCATCTTCTACCCGCACTTCTACGACCGCATCATCCCGGGCTGGTTCGACAAGTCCCATCCCCGACGCAAGCCTCTCGCGGCGCACATGGCGAATGTCCTCATTGTCGCCCCCTCCCGCCGCTTCGTGGAAAGGCTGCCCGGCGGAAAGATCCCGGACCGCGACGATTTCTGGCTCTACCGTGGAAGGGACGATGAGCGCATCGCCGCCTGGAAGAAAATTGCCCTCGACAGCCGTGTAATCGCCGACGAGTTCCTCGAGGCGGCCGCGAGCGGAAAGATCAGTGAGCTCGTGAAGCCCGTTGACTGCCATTAATCCTCTCCTGGGCGTGCACTCCCGGGAAGGTGCTTTAAATGCATGCGGGGGCCGAACGGCCTTTTGGCGTAAAGCGACGCTCATATACCGCAACGCGTCCGCAGGGTGCGGACAATCATCCTTCAATCCGGTTATGAATTATTATGGGCGAAAATCGCCTTCTTCCTGTACGCTCAACGCCGTTAATGATTCACGTTAAATCGACCTGCTCATCACTCCAGTAAAATAGTTGAATTTTTTCGACCCATGGTATTAGATTAACAGACAAGCCGCATCACTTCATACAAGGCGGTGCAAGCATGGGAATTTTCAAAACAAGCGTAAAAAAGCTCGTTGAAAAGAACGACATCGAGGGACTCGTGAAGCTTCTTTCGGCGAAGAACCCTGAGACCCGGATCAGCGCCTTCCTGGCACTTGTCAGGAGCACCGACGACCGGGCGCTTTCATCCATGAAAAAGCTCCTCGATGATCCGGACCCGCGCGTACGCACTGTTGCGACGCTCAAGTTCGGAACGGTAAAGATGGACGAAATGGCCGAGAACCTCGTCCAGATAATAAAATACGGGACCACGCACGACAGGATCGAGGCTCTCAACCTGATGGCGGACCGGGGCGCAGGCGATCCAAAGCTCACGGGAATTCTGCTCGCAACGCTCGAGGACAAAAACTACATGGTGCGCCGGGCTGCGATACGGACCCTGGGGGCCATAAAGGAAGTGCACGCGGTAGAGCGGCTCATACAGTGCCTCGATGGTGAGCACATCCATGTTCGCATGGAGGCGATGAAATCCCTTGGCATTATTCGCGATTTGCGCGCGGTGAATCCGCTCATTGGCTCGCTCGTGGACAGGCACTCGGAGGTGCGCGCCGCGGCTCATTCCGCGCTCGAGCGTATAGGCAGCAAGGAAGCGCTTAACGCGCTCAACAACGCCCAATTCGTCATGCTGGTTAAAAAGATGGGCGGTAACGAACACGAGCGCCTGGAGACCGCGACTCACATTGGCGCAATCGCGCTGAGGGAGGGCGTGCCGCTCCTCGTCAAGGCCACCATGGACACCTACAAGGAGGTCCGCATCGCCGCGGCGAAGTCCATAGGGCTAAACCGCGACAGGGAGGGAATCGAAGCCCTCACGAGGCTCCTGGACGACAAGTATTTTGACGTCCGCCTGGAGGCGGTAAGGGCGCTCGCGAATATCCACGTAAAGGAGTCGATCGAGGTGCTGGAGATCGCGACGAAAGACAAGATCAAGGCGGTCCGCACGGAGGCATCCGGCGCGATAAAGGCCATACAGGCGAAGCTCGGGATCTAGCATACGGGACGGCGCACGGTCTTCAGATCGATCAGCGGGCGTCATGAGTCACCTATCATACTCTCAAGGACGGAAACCATGAAGAAACTCCTCATCGTCGTCGCCATCCTGCTGGGTGTGCTCATCGTGATCCCGGCGATTGCAGGCCTGTTCAGCAGGGATCGCATAGAGATACCCGCTTCCTTCAAGGGAAGCTACATCGAGGTGCACGGGGAAAAGATTCGCTGCCTGCAGGCGGGGAACGGTCCCGACCTTCTCCTCATCCACGGCCTTCCCGGCAGCATCGAGGACTGGGAGTCGGTCATGGGACCGCTCTCAGCGCGCTATCGCATAACGGCATACGACCGCCCGGGCCACGGCTTCAGCGGCGCGGAGAAGACGAGATACACCATCCAGG
>CALMJO010000690.1 GCA_937864375.1 uncultured Spirochaetota bacterium | reverse complement strand
GCTCAAGCATATTGAAAAGGAGAGCGGGCTCCAGGGCAGGCTCCTGCGGCCGCTGTGCGCCAGGCTCATGACCGAAACCGAGGCGGAAAAAACAGGGGACGTCGACCGCTCGAGGCTCCTGGCGATTAGCGGACGCTCTCGCCACCGGCAGATGGAGCTTGCGGAGAAGTATGGAATTAGCGAATACAACTCGCCCGCGGGCGGATGCCAGCTCACCGACGTCAACATCGCGCGGCGCGTAAGGGACCTGTTCACGTATATACCGGACTTTTCCATGGTGGATGTGTACCTGATCGCGGTCGGACGGCACTTCCGGCTCCACGACGGCCTCAAGGTCATCGTGGGCAGGAACCAGGTAGAAAACGACGAGCTCGAAAAATACGGCAGGGACGCGGACTGCCTCGCCGTACCGGATTTCAAGGGGCCTGTGCTTTTCGCCCGGGGGGCGGTGAGCGAGGAGGATGCGGCTCTCATGGGAAAAATATGCGCGCGCTACGGAAGACCGGTCGTCGGGGATGACAGCCTGGTGCTCAAGGGGACGAGCGGCGAAACGAAACGCGTCGCGTGCAATGAAACAATCAGCGGGGACTTACTCGACAGGATGAGGATCTGAACATGGTATTCGGGAAAAAGGTAATCTCGTTTCTCGCCTCGGGGCGCGGATCGAACTTCAAGGCCGTCGCCGAAAGGGTTCTTGACGGGAGCATAAAGGCCAGGCTGGGCATCCTGGTGGTCGACAGACAGGATGCGAAGGCGCTCGATACGGCGAAACAATTTGGAATGGAATCCTGTTTCATCGACCCCAAGAAATACCCGGATCGCAGGGCTCACGAGGAGGAAATGGTCAGGATCCTCAGAAAGCACCGGACGGAGCTCGTCGTGGCGGCGGGCTATATGAGAATTCTTACCCCGTTTTTCATAAAGGAGTTCAGGAATCGGATCATCAATATACATCCCGCGCTGCTTCCTTCATTCCCGGGCGTCCATGCCCAGCAGCAGGCATTCGAGTACGGGGTCAAACTAACGGGATGCACCACGCACTTCGTCGACGAGGGAACCGACACGGGTCCCATCATCATGCAGGCCGTCGTGCCGGTGAAGGATGACGATACCCTGGATACTCTTTCGGCCCGCATTCTCCGCGAGGAACATCGGATCCTTCCCGAGTCGGTCAATCTTTTCTGCACGGGGCGTTTGAAGGTACGGGGGAGAAAAGTTATCGTTCTCGGGTAAAATATGCTTGCGTTTTCGCCGAACACGACATAACCATTAAGGTACCGAGGGACGCTGGCCGGAAGCGACCGGCGCGGTATGTGAGAAGGAGGGGAGATGGGTTTTTTGTACATGCTTGCGGTGTACATGTTCTTCATGTTCTTTCTGCTCACCGTCAATTATTACATTCACCTGCTCTCAAGCAAGGACCAGTATACCAGGGAAGAGCTTTCTAACATTCTTCCCTACATATCGGGATACCTGAGCATGCTCGCGGAAAAGTATCACCAGACCGGCTTTCTGCTGGCGCTGCTTCCCGCCTCGCTGCTTGGAATGCTGTTTCCCGCTATCTCCGACAACCTGTTTTTCAGTTCTTCAATACTGTTCATCCTGGCCTACCTGCTGCTGCCGATTCTCAAGGAGCGTTTTGAGAGCACGAGAGTAATGGCGTCAAACAGCCGCGTGGATGACCTGACCAATTTTGTGGCGCGTCATGCGGGCGTCATCGTGATCGGGTTTGGCGGAGGCATGGGCAGCTCTCTCATGTACACATGGGCTCATGACAAGGAACTGGGTTTTTTATGGTTCATCATGAATCTCAGCATATTGATCGTGTTGATGGAGTTTGCCCTGTCGCGCGAATATAACGAACAATAAATAGTGCGGTAAAAGCGTTAAGAGTTATTGATTGTGAACAATATAGTATTTATGTTCACGAACAGTGGTTTTCCTGGGAAGATAAAAAATTTGGATTTTTCTGTTGACGGTCCCCCCTTTAATTATTACTATATTTGGCGTTAGTTAAATCGAGATAGAGAAGCGAAGGATTAGTACTAATTATCTCAACGGGGTGAAGCCCCGATCAACTAAGGAGGAGTTTCTATGAAAAAGTTTCTTACTGTTGCGTTCGTTCTTCTCGTCGGTGTTGCCCTGGTATCTTGCGGAGAGAAAGGCGGGATGGGCGGACAGGTCGAAGGTAAAAACATGAAGACCGAAGGCTGGATCGGGAACGACGCTTTCCAGGTTGTTGCGACCGGCGTATCGAAAGAAGGACTAACCAACAGGGATATGAAAATAGGTACCGCAAGTGAAGCCGCGCAGGCGATGGCTGAAAAGCGGATAATTGAAAAATTTGTTGGCGCCCGTCTCGAAGGTGCCGCCGGCGCTGCCGACTATGCGTCTACCGGCGTTGCGGTTGCGAAGGAATTCGGCGGACAGGTAAAGGGCGGCTCGATCATCAGCAAGACGATCGGCGCGTGTGACGAAGGCGAAGCCCGCTGCTCGGTTGAGATCGTGTACAGGGTCGAGAAGAAGAATCTCAAGAAGGACGTCCAGGGCGGCGCAACGAAGTAACCTGGATTAACAGAAAATGGGAAGCAGGCCGCGCACACAATGCGCGGCTTGTTTTTGTGCGCCCGGTACGGCGCATGCACGTTGGGAAAGTCCATTTCGGGGGGTCAATTGTACCAAGCGTTAGCTCAAGGCGCCAAATTTTAAGCCTCCAGCCGGGGGCCTTCTGACCCTGGAGCGATTGCTTTTCGGTGGAGGGCGCTTCCGATGTCAGCCGTTATGTCGGCGAGCTTCCCCCGGAAAGAGGACACAGATTCCTTTATATTGAAAAACACTCTCAAATTTCCGACAGGTAATGCCGGCCGCGAGCTTTCCGAAAACCATGTGCCGGTTCAATGTACTGGACATGTCGCAGGACATCACGGAGAGTGAGCCGGCGGATCGTGTTTAAAAATCGCTTGTGTTTTAAGCCCCTTCCGCAATCATCAACTCAAGGGACAAGAAACCTCATTAATCACGGGAGATGCCTGCCATGGTAGCTATTGCAGTGATTATATCAATTGCAGTCCTCGCGCTCGGTTATTTGACGTACGGCCGGTTCATAACCAAATCCTTCAACCTCGACGACTCGAAAGTGACACCGGCGTGTGAGATCAATGACGGCGTGGACTACGTTCCCGCCAAGGCGTCGCTGCTGCTGGGACAGCACTTTTCCGCCATCGCGGCGGCCGGGCCCATAGTGGGACCGGTGCTCGCCGGCATATGGTTCGGCTGGCTCCCCGCGTTTCTATGGATCATAATCGGGGCGATCTTCATAGGCGGGACGCACGATTTCGGCTCGCTCATCGCTTCGGTCAGGCACAATGCCGCCTCCGTGGCCGAACTGGTCAAGCGCTACATGACCCCGCTTTCATATGCGTTGTTCCTCGTCTTCATCTGGCTGACTCTCATCTATGTCATTATCGCGTTCACGGACATCACCGCCCAGACGTTCAAGGCGGTGGCCGCCGATAACGCCTTTGGCCCGGGCGTCGCTTTCAGTTCGTTCCTGTATCTTCTTCTGGGCGTCGTCATGGGAATACTGCTTTATAAATTCAAGATGAACCTCACTTTCCTGACGGCGATCTTCATGCCCCTTGTCATCGCGGTAATCTGGTATGGGACGGTGCTCCCGGCGCCCATCGCCGATTTTCTGGGAAGCGTTACAATCAAGCAGTGGGAGGTCATACTCCTGATCTATTGCCTGATCGCATCGATGATCCCGATGTGGCTACTCCTGCAGCCGCGGGGCTACCTTGGAGGCTGGTTCCTCTATCTTACGATCGTCATCGCCCTCATCGGGGCGCTCTTTGGCGGGTATGAAATCAAGTATCCGGCATGGAATCTCGACGGGATTGAAAGCCTGGCAAACGGCAAGTGGCTTTTTCCAATCCTGTTCATTACCGTGGCATGCGGAGCATGTTCCGGGTTCCATGGGATCGTCAGTTCCGGCACGACTTCCAAGCAGATTTGCCGCGAATCGGACACCCGGGTGATTGGCTATGGAACCATGGTTCTGGAGGCGGTGGTGGCCATCCTCGCACTCGCAACGGTCATGATGCTTCCCAAGGGGGACGCCATCCTGAAAAGCGATCCCAACCTCGTGTATGCGAACGGTCTAGCCCAGTACATGGGCCTGATCGGCATCGATTACAATATGGCGCTCGCATTCGCGCTGCTGGCCTTTTCGACGTTCGTCTACGATACGCTCGACGTGTGCACCCGCCTGGCGCGCTACATTCTTCAAGAGCTGCTCGGGTGGCAATCGCTCGCCGGTGGAGCCGTCGCGACGTTCGTCACCCTGCTCATTCCCTTTGCCTTCCTTCTGCTTACCGAGGAAAAAGGCTACCTGGTCGCCTGGCCCATCTTTGGGACCAGCAACCAGCTGCTTGCGAGCCTTATCCTTCTCGCAGTCTCGGTGTGGATGATACACGAGGGCAAGAAGGCAATCTATGTTCTCGTCCCCATGGGATTCATGCTCGCGGTTACCGTGACGTCCCTGGTGACGCAGATGGCGCCTTTTATCGGATCGCTGCCCGCCCTCGTATCGGGCGCCGAAGTGAAGCGCGACATCATAATCGTCGGGATCGCCTCCATCGTGATATTTATTCTTTGCCTGATGATCGTCATAGAGGCGTTCAGGATCCTCGTTCTTAAAAGAGGAAAACCGGCGAAGGCGGCCGCCTAGAGGCAAGAGCGGGTTGAATGGCCGCTTTACTGTATGTCCAGGAAGGCCGTATGTTCCAATGCTGAACCGCGCGCAATGCGGGCGCCTCGGCACATCGTAGATTCTCTCGTGATCTCCGAGGAAGAAGCTGTAGCACTCTCTTTCCCGAAGCTCGCGGCCGCTTGTGCGCGGTCGGTGTCGCCTGCCTTCAGATCCTTCATGCCTGCGTTGGCCCGCTGCGCATATCTATCGGTGACCGCACGCTCGCAGTGCAGCGCATCGATCGTGAAACTGCATTTCTCTCCCGGGCAGAAGTTACAAGCCTCCAGCCGGGGGCCTTCTGACCCGGGAGCGTTGGCTTTTCACTTGAGGACGCTTCCGGTAACAGCCGTTATGTTGGCGAGCTTCCCCCGGAAAGAGGACGCAGATTCCTTTGTATTGAAGCTGCCATTCGAATACGCGGTAATTGAGCGCTTAGAGAGGCGGGAAGAGTAAACAGATTCCAAAGTGTTCAAGTGATTGGGCAGGGAAATAAAAATGGGCATCGTTTCCGATGCCCATCGTTTTAGTGTGCCCGGCACGGGCGCACGCTTGGTGGTGAAAGTCCACTACGGAGGTT
>CALMJO010000689.1 GCA_937864375.1 uncultured Spirochaetota bacterium | reverse complement strand
GATTTCGATATTGAAAAGTAATCTAAACGCGAATAACGGTTCTATTCGTTAAAAAGCCATCCCAACGCCTCTATCTCTTCCATCGCCGTTCGCTTTTATCTCATCCATCCCCCATGAAGGGCGCCCTCGCGCAAAGCTTCCTTTTACGGGCATGCTTCACGGCAACGGCATGTAAGAGTGGGAGATGGGGGGATTGAAGAGATGTGGGGGATAACGGAATTGCGATTTCGATATTGAAAAGTAATCTAATCACGAATAACGATTCTATTCGTTAAAAAAGCCTTCCCAGCGCCTCCATCTCTTCCATCGCCGTTTGCCTTTATCTCATCAATCCCCCATGAAGGGCGCCCTCGCGACCAGCCTTCTTTTACGGACAAAATGATTGACGCGCGTCGCGAATTCGTGTACACCACTTCCGTCACTGAATTGCACAAATCGCGGGCAGGAAGCAGGCGCCATGGCCGAATCGAACGGATCCAGCAAAGAGATACTGGCTGTCAAGGTTAAGCTCAATCTTGCCAGGCAATCCTATTCGGGCCTGCTCGTTGCGTATTTTGACCTTTTCCGTACCGCCATCGTCGGTAACTTCGCCCTTATCGTGGAGGGCGAGGAACTCGCCGGGGTTGCGCTTTCTGATTCCCACGAAAAGATCGTCGAAACCATCCGTACGGGCGCGACGCGCTTCCACGTGAGCGGGGACATGACCGGCAAGCTCAGGGGAAAGCTGGATACCGCGGTCACCAAGGCGTACATCGGCGCGCTGGTGAATCACATACGTTCCAAGGATATCGGCTCGGCCGAAAACATGATCAAGCGCTCGGTGGAGTCGGTGCTCTCGACCGACAAGATCGACGCCACCCTCGAGTTCGAGCTCATCAACCAGGGACAGTTCGCGATGCTCAACGTGGACGAGCAGAGCGACAGGCTCACCTTCAGCGACAAGATACAGCTCGTCCTTCCCTACGCTGAAAACCAGCCCGAGCTGGCGGAAAAGATCATACGCGAGAACATCCAGGACATCACGCTAATACGCTTCTCTTTCCTGTCGGGAAACGAGGTGTTCGGATCGGCGCTCATCACCTGCAGCTCGCTCAAGATGAAGTACCACAGCATCATCATCGCGGCGGGCGGCGAGCGGGCGCTCATGGACCTCGACCCGGGAATGCCCATCGTGGACTATTACAACGCGCTGCTCGCGCTGCTCGCGCATCCCAAGGCCGACAAAATGCTCATGACCAAGATCGACGCGCTGCTCAGGAGGATCGATCCCGGCAAGCTCATGGAGGCAGTCTCGAACAATGACGAGGGAGGCATGGCCGCGCTCCTGTCGGACCCCCTCAAGAATCTCACCGGCCGCGGCGCCGAGGTGCAAGCGCGCTCCGAGGCCATGAACTCGCTCCGGATGAGCCTCCTCCTGAATCCCGAACGGTCCCGGAAAAAGGACGAGATTTCCCAGGTAAAGAAGGAAGAGATGCCCGGCCTCAAGGTGATCGACGCCAGCCTCATCGTGTCGCCCGGGCGTGGAAAGCAGATCTCGAGCCTCAGGCAGGGAGACTGGCTCCAGGTTCTATTAAATCCCGCCAACCCGCTCGCGATGAAGATTCTCAAGGGGCTCAATCTCCTGGAAAACAACAAGCCCAAGCCCATAGGCGCGAAGGTGCATACCGTCAAGAGGGTCCCAAAGGTGGGATTCGTCATCTACGTGCAGGTCGCCGAGGGGGTGCTGGGCAAGGCGGAAGAGGAGCAGGACGTGCGGGTAAAGACCGGCGATCCGGTCGTGGAGGAAATCGAGCAGAAATCGGGCGGCAGCCTCATGATCGGCCTCATTGCGGGCATAATCGTACTCGCCGTTCTGCTGATCATACTCGTTCTCAAGTGACGCACCGGGAATTTTTTTAGGTTGACAGGAGAGCGCCGCGCTATAGTGTTAAAAACTTTTTCTGGAGGAGTCTATGGCCCACAAGATCACAAATGACTGTACGATGTGCGGTACCTGCGCCGAAGAGTGCCCCACCTCCGCCATCAAGGAGGGAAAAAATACGTACGTGATCGACAAGGAAGCATGTACGGACTGCGGTACCTGCGTGGATGTGTGTCCCGCGGAAGCGATCGTAGAAGAGTAGAGCAATTCAGGATGGCCCCGGCCATCCTGAGTCATTTAGAGGACGGAACCGGCGTGAAACGATGGCTCATCATCCTGCTCGCAAGCCTGTCCGCGTTCCTCTCGCCGGGGAGCGCGGCGGAGGGCGACGGCGCCCGGGCAAAGGCCCGCGCCGAATACCGCGCCATCGAAGACCTGTATTACAGCTGGGACAGGGGCTGGTTCGGGAGCCGCCATTATTATGAACGCAAGCTGCGGGCCGCCCTCCTGGAACGCCTGGGCGCGCGCATCGAGACCGACGCCAATTATTTATTGATTTTTCCCGAAACCCTGGCGGATACTAGGTTCACCTGCCGCCTGCAGGCCGGCGGGTGGTGCGTCGTGATGGGCGAGGTGAGCGCCGAGGCGCTCAAGTCCGTGGGCGCCGACTCGCCGGCCGCGCTGGGATCGTGGTGGAGGAGCGGACGACTGTGCTCGGTCTCGGGAACGCTCGCGCGCTATGCCCTTGAACAGGGAGGCCCCCGGAGAATCAGGCTTTACATGACGGGTATCGAGCTGCACGAGGACCGTCCCGGGAAATAGCGTTACAACCGGAGCGCGGAAAAGGAGGAAGTCATGTGCGGAATAATCGGGTACACTGGCGAGCGCGGCGCCGCCGAGATCATCATCAACGGGCTCAAGCGCCTGGAGTACCGCGGCTATGACTCGGCGGGCATCGCCCTGGTGGACGGCTCCCTATACGTGGAAAAGAAGCTGGGAAAGATCGCCGAGCTCGAGCACGCGCTGGATTTCCCGGCACTGGGACATTTCAAGGCCGGGATAGGGCACACGCGCTGGGCGACGCACGGCGCCCCCTCCGACATCAACGCCCATCCACATTCCTCCTGCGACGGCCGGATCGCACTGGCGCATAACGGCATAATCGAGAACTACCAGGCCATAAAGAAGATGCTCCTGGACAAGGGCCACCGCATCGTGAGCGCGACCGACACCGAGGTGGTGGTGCACATGATCGAGTACTACAACCAGTCGCATTCGCTCGCGGCCTCGGTGATGCTCGCGCTGCAGAAGGTGGAGGGCACCTTCGGCATCGCGGTCGTGTCCAAGGACGAACCGGGCGTGATCATCGCGGCGCGACGCGGGAGCCCGCTCATCATGGGCCTGGGAGAGAACGAGATGATCATCGCCTCCGACGCGAGCGCGATCGTTGAGCACACGCGCAAGGTAATATACATTGACGACAACGAGATCATCGAGATCAGGAAGGACGGCTTCAAGTCGTACGATTTGAAGAAAAACGTGAAGTCCAAGAAGGTCGAGGACATCGACTGGGATATAGGGCTCATAGAGAAGCAGGGCTTCGAGCACTTCATGCTCAAGGAGATTTACGAGCTGTCTCTTATACACATCTCCGAGCCCACGAGACCGTACTAGATCT
>CALMJO010000688.1 GCA_937864375.1 uncultured Spirochaetota bacterium | reverse complement strand
CAGCCCCCGCACCCCCTTGGGGGGCAAAGATGTTTGGGGGATGGACGTTAACCGAAATCCTAATGCCTAAATCTCTTAAATCGCCGTTGAGCCGTTATCTCGTCATCTCCCCTGAAGGGCGCTTGCGGATTGAAGCTCACTAAGGGTACGCCTTTCAAGAAGGAAATGCCCGTATAAGAAAACTGAAGAAAAACGGGAGTGCGGTCATTCGCACTCCCGTTTTGCACTGCACGATTGAATCAGCCCGCCTTTACCTTTGCGGCGACCGATGCCGACGCGGTCTGTGCCGAAGGGTACGCGGCATCCGTGACGACGGCGTACAGGTGATACTCAGCACCTGACACGAGCCCGGAGACGACATGGCCGGGATTCACGCCTGTTCCCAGGTCGCGGCGGATGAAGCCGTTTTCCGCGGTGCGGTCGTCCAGCCGCTCCGCGAAGAGGGTAAGGTGCTTACCCCCGCGAAGAGACTCCGCCACAAAGGAGATGCGTACCTCGCCGGGAGCCGCCCCGGTTTCCGCGGCAAAGGATTCGATCCTGCGCTCGCCGAATTCCCGGAAGAGCTCCAGCGCCGTTCCCTCGCGCATGGCGTTGGCGTTCGCGCCGATAAAGGCGCTGTGGCCGCGCAGGCGCTTTTTGGTCCTGGCGATCCTGGTCCATACCCGGTGATGAAGCTCACCCGACTCCTTCCAGACGGCGAAGAGCGCCTTGAAGCTCGCTTTCACTTCCTGCTGCTTCAGGGTGTTGGGCTGTGCGGCCTTCCTGTAGCGACGCGCGAAGGTGTCGCCCTCAGAAACCACGAATACGAGGTTTCCCATTTTCCTGCGAAATCCTTCGAATACGGGATTAAGATTTACTTCCGACATAATTGTGACTCCTCGAACAATTATTGATAATACTGCGTTCCTTACCGCCGCATGGCGGCGGCCATCATTCCAACCGTCCTTTTTACCCTTTTCATTTTTACCTTACGTCATGTCCTACCTCCGTGTCGTGGTGTCATTCCTAGTACGAGCGGGAGCGGGGGATGATGAACGGAATTTGACTGATTTTGAAAAAAATTTTTCGATTTCGGGTCGTGACGCGCGGGCAGCTTCAGTGGACGTTGAGCGAATGATGAGCGAATGTAGAGCGGACGAAGGGTCAGGGTCCGGCATCATAAAAATGTGTTCAGATTTTTGGCTTCCCGCGCGTATACAGTGCAGCGCCCCGGATTGGGCCGAGGGCGCTCATCCTGAACGAACGGAGCTTTCTCTTGAAACGACTCAGCCTGGACATTCTTATAAGTACACTGCGCGTGCTCGGCCATCCCGTATTTGAAAGGGGCGACTGGAACATCAACACCGTGGGCGTGCGCAGCCGTAAAAACGACGAGACCGGGGAGGAATGCGACGACCGGTTCAACGATCGCGTATGCGTCTTCTACCGGGTGCACGGGAAGTGGAGGTTCTTCACCTACGCGGCCGCCACGGTGCCGGGAAGGCAGTACCTGGTGAACCCCATGCTCCCGGAATATGGCGCGGCCATCCTGGTCCCGGGCTTCTATCGCGGCGCCTATATCCTGGGAACGCATTACGGAAAGCCCGCGCTCCAGCAGGCGGGAACGATGCGGCTCTACCGCGACGCCACGCGCGATACGGTGTTCGACATGGACCCGCGCACTATCCGGGAGGCGGACTGGACGGGTATTAATATCCATTATTCGGCGGATAATGCCCCGATCGTGGGACCGTGGAGCGCGGGTTGCCAGGTGCTCCGGTACGGGCCCGAGAGCGCGCGCTACCGGGAGTTCATTGGGCATTATGAGAGGGCGATCGAGGCGGGGTGGGGGAATAAGTTCAGTTATGGGTTGGTGAGGGAGGAGGGAATCCCCCCTGTCCCCCCTTTGATAAAGGGGGGGATATGGAGGGATGCAATTGGCGTTTTCAAATGCCTCATTTAGTAAAGGGGGTGGCCGGCCTGGGATGAGCCTGGCGGAGGCAGGCCGGGAGATTTCTCATGGTTTCAATCGATCACGGCATGTGACGGGTGATGCAGTTATTTATTTGAATCGCTTGACATGTCGGCTTATTCTGTTAAGTATTCAAAAAGAATTCAAACCGGGATTATCACTTCGGCAGCGGTATGCTTAACGCGGATGTTTTAGCAAAACAAGGAGGGGGTAATGAAGTCGACGGATGCCGTACTGGAAGCGCTCAGAAGAACCGTACCTGTCTTATCGGAAAAGTACCATGTGAAGAAGATAGGAGTCTTTGGTTCTTACATCCGCAATGAACAGAAAGAGAACAGCGACCTCGATGTTCTCGTGGACCTGGAGCCGGAACCCGGGTTTGGCCTGCTTACGTTTATTGAGATGGAGAACTTTCTTTCGGATGAGGTGGGCGTCAAGGTCGACCTGGTGATGAAGGAAGGCCTCAAGCCCCGAATAGGCAGGAGAATTCTTGAGGAGGTCGTGTACCTATGACCGGCAGAAGCACCGTCGATTACATCCAGGACATCATCGATTCAATCGACGCGATTTTTGAGTTTATCGGTACGGCCGGGTATGATGAGTTTATAATCGACCGGAAAACCGTATATGCGACTGTACGCGCGATACAGGTAATCGGGGAAGCCGCCAAGAAGGTGCCCGATGATATCAGGGACAGGTATCGCGAAGTGCCCTGGAGAAATATGGCCGGTATGAGGGATAAAGTGACCCATGAGTATTTTGGGGTCCAGATGAAAATTCTCTGGAATACGGTTAAGGTTGACCTGCCGCCCTTGAAGAACACCATGCTCCAGATACTACGGGAACTCGAGACGAAAGAAGAATAGCGGGAATGGTTTTCCTTGTTCGCTCCGTGGGTTTGTGACATACCCCCCAACCTCAACCCTCAAGGCCTACCTTTATATTCCAAGTTATCTTATCTTTTCATTAAGTTGAACATGGCTGTTCGTGCCATGTGAATTTCATCCAGAGTATGGGAGGTAAACCCATGAACAAGGTATGCATTAACGGCCGCCTCATCAAGGACCCGGAACACAAGGCCCTCGAGAACAACAATTCACTCACCACGTTCTTCCTTGCCAACGACGTGTGGTTCGGCGGGAACAAAAAGACCGGTTTCTACAAGTGCCAGGCCTGGGGGGCGCTGGGGAAGATCATCGCGGAGAACGCGAAGACCGGGACGGAGCTCTTCGTCACCGGGAGGCTTGATCAGTACCGCTGGGAGGACGAAGGCGGGAAGACAGTGTATGATGTGAGCATACAGGTGGAGCAATTTGATTTCGGGGCGAAGGCGGCATCCGCAGGGGTCGAACAGGCATTGTGAGCAGGATGGCGGTGTCCACCTTCCTGAAGGGAGAAGGACACCGCCCCATTTTGCAACCATTATGAAACCACGTACATGGATTTACAATTACTCGAGGTTCGGAGACATGATCCCGGACAGGGTGCGCCTGTTACTCTGGGGATTTCTGCTCGAAGAACTCACCCTGCTTGAACCCGGCAACTATGCGCTCCCGGTCATGCGCGCTCTTCTGCACGCGCTCGATGAAATCGGCCATTGCCGCGCCCGGCGGCTCTGGGAGCGGCGGTTTCCAGTCTTCGCCGGCGATTCAGAGGATCACTTCTGGATCGGGATCCCGCCTCGGACACATTCACTGGCAGTGGCGATCATTAAGGAGCATCTATCCGGGGTGGCCAGCTACGTCATAATGGAGATGGGTACGACGCCGTGGATCCCGCTCGTGCCGATGTTTCTCTACGATTACGGTCGAATCGGTGAATACTGTTGGAGCCGGGACCTAGGCAGGAGCGTTCGAGACCGGCGGTTTGATTCCGGCGTTTTACTCGAGAAGCGGGGTTGGATATCCGAGGGGGACCTGGGATGGTAAGGGTAAAAGACAAACGCCGAGCGGAAGCGTGGAATGACAATCGTAGATTGCGAATTATCACAATGATCATTCTGAAAAGGGTTGCAATTAATCGTTAATACAATAGATTTCATCAGTTCACAATGCCTTAAAGATGAGCTCCCACACAACATAATTGGAATTGACCATGAATGAAAAATTGTTAATTTTCATCGGTGGTTCTGATGAACAGAATGGTGATTATTCACACGTCCATGAAATGGCTGAATCAGGAGGAACCTCCAACTGGTCGAGCCTGAAAACAACAACACCCGGTGATCGCGTTCTCATCTATATCCAGAAACCCCACAGCGCCCTTATCGCTGAAGCCAGGGTTTTGAGCAAACCTGTTCCCGGAAAGCCCGGTGATTATGCCTATAGGGCAAGGATCGGTGGATTCAAGTTATTGCCAGATCCAGTGACCATCAGGGAACTCAAAGATGAATTCCCAGACTGGCGTTGGCCCCATTATCCACGAAGACAAGTAAATGTGCCAGAGGATATTGTTGATGCCCTCTGGAGCATGGTTCATCGGCAGGTTCAGATTCTTATTGGCAATTCAGATGTTGATTTAAAATTGTTGAGGAAACTGGCAGCGAACGATGGAGGTTGTTCCTGGCCAGCCCCAAAGCAGACGAAGAAAGGGGACACGATACTATTCTACGTTGAGAGCCCGATCAGCGCAATCATTGCACGGGGGAAGGCTCTTTCGGATGCAAAACCGACCGACAGCAAGTGGTACGAGGCGAAAGTAGGCCGAATACAGATGCTTGATGCGCCCATCTCACTTGTAGAATTAAGGGACATGTTTCCCGACTGGAAATGGCTTAAGCACGTTAACATGTTTGCCTATTTGTCTCCGGTCAGGGCTCAAAAGTTGATGGAGAGAAGCAGGAGCAGGGGATCCGGATATGAGCCCCAAATATCCGTTTCCGGTGGCGCAGGATTTGGGGATGCCGAGACGAACCGGAAGGTGGAGAAGGCGGCGGTACAGGCGGTTACGCGACACCTTCAAAATAAGGGCTTTATCGTCAAATCCCGCGAGGAAGACAAGATCGGGTATGACCTGGATGCCGTCAAGGGCACGCAGATCCTCCATGTGGAGGTGAAGGGAATATCCGGTAAGGAAATGAAATTCATGATCACGGCCAACGAGGTTCAGAAGGCGGCCATGGATCCGGCGTTCCGCCTGTACGTAGTAACGGAGGCGAGGTCGAAGCAACCGAAGATACAAAGTATCCCTGGATCAATGCTTACAAGCAAATTTGATCTCAAAGCCTTAAGCTACATGGCAACGACCAAGTGAACGGATAATCACTGCTGGCAGACACAACCCGCACCCGATATGCGTGCGGCAAATAAAGAGATGCAGGTACGTAATGGCCCTCAAGAAATCCGAACTCTACTCCTCCCTCTGGGCGAGCTGCGACGAGCTGCGCGGCGGTATGGATGCCAGCCAGTACAAGGACTACGTACTGGTGCTCCTTTTCATAAAGTATATCAGCGACAAGTATGCAGGACAGCCCTATGCACCTATTACCATTCCCAAGGGCGCGAGCTTCGCCGACATGGTGAAGTTCAAGGGAAAGTCCGATATCGGTGACCAGATCAACAAGAAGATCATAGCGCCGCTCGCGAAAGAGAACAAGCTCTCCGACTTCCCTGACTTCAACGACGCCGCGAAGCTCGGTAGCGGAAAGGATATAGTGGAGCGGCTCACGAACCTCATCGCCATATTCGAGAACCCCGCCTTGGACTTCTCGAAGAACCGGGCCGAGG
>CALMJO010000687.1 GCA_937864375.1 uncultured Spirochaetota bacterium | reverse complement strand
CGAGATCTAGTACGGTCTCGTGGGCTCGGAGATGTGTATAAGAGACAGTTGTCCATCTCCTGCACGTGTGCGCTGTCGGGAAGCATGATGCCGCACAGGTCCGTCGTGGCGTCGGTCGCGTGGATCGCGTTTTTGAACCCCTCCTTCACGAGCTTGGGGATTAGCCCGCTGTGATCGATGTGCGCGTGGGTGAGCAGCATCGCGTCAATCTTGGGCGGATCGTAGATGAGGTTCAGGTGATTACGCTCCTTGATCTCAGGTTTGCCCTGGAACATGCCGCAGTCGACCATGATGGTGAACGCGTCGTTCTTGACTATATAGGAAGACCCTGTTACGGTCCTCGCTCCCCCGACGAACTCGATTTTCATGGTTGTCTCCTGTGTCGATGATGGTTGCGGCGCGGTCTCGGGTGGAGACGTCCCGGCGGGGCGTCTCTACCCGGGGCCGCGCACATTACGAAACGATATTCCCGTCCACCAGGGTGATGGTGCGCTCGGTCATGGCGGCGATCTCACGGTCGTGCGTCACGACCACGATCGTGGTGTTGTGCTCCCTCCCGAGATCGAAGAGAATCTGCGTGAGCCTGCGGGAATTCTCCCGGTCCAGGCTCCCCGTGGGCTCGTCGGCGAGTATGATGTCGGGGCCGCCCACGATGGCGCGCGCCACCGCGATCCGCTGGCTCTCCCCTCCGGAGAGCTCGCTGGGCTTGTGGTGCGCGCGGTCCTCCATGCCGAACCGGGCGATCACCTCGAGCGCCCGCGCGCGCGCCTCCCTTCGCGCCGTGCGCCTGATGAACAGGGGCATCATCACGTTTTCGAGGGCGGTGAACTCCGGCAGGAGGTTGTGGAGCTGGAAGATGAAGCCCATGTGGCGGTTGCGGAAGCTTGAGAGGTCCTCAACCGAAAGACCAGTCACGTCGCGGCCCAGTATGGAGATGCGCCCGCCCTGGAACGAGTCCAGGCAGCCCACGAGGTTCAGGAGCGTCGATTTCCCGGCGCCGGAGGGCCCCACTATTGAAAGGATTTCGCCGCGCCTGATGGTGAGCGAGACGCCCTTGAGCACCCTAAGCGCGCTGTGGCCGTAGCCGTATACCTTTTCGACGCCTTCGACCGAAATCACGTTGTCATTCATTGCGTGCGCCACACTCTCATTCATATCGGATCGTCTCGACCGGACGCATGCGCGAGGCCTGCCAGGAGGGAAAGATCGCCGCCACGGTCGACAGGAACACGGCGAAGGCGGCGATCATCACCACGAACTCGGGTTTGATCTGCGTCGGGATTGTGTCTATGTAGTACACGTTCTGGGGCACGAGGGAGATGTCGAACCACATGCCTATGTTGAACACCTTGTATATCCAGGTCATGCTTCCGTTGATCACGCCCTCCACCCAGCGGATGATCGCTTCGAGATTCAGCGAGGTCGCGAGGCCGCAGAGCACCCCCAGGAGCGATCCAATGAAGCCGATGAGGAAGCCCTCCATCACGAAGATGATCATGATGGAGATGGGGCGCGCCCCCATGGACTTGAGCACGCCTATCGCCTTGCGCTTTTCCATGACCACCATGACGAGCGTGCCCATGATGGTGAAGCCGGAGGCGATGATCACCAGGAAGAGGATTATCATCATGATGAGCTTTTCCAGCTTGAGCGCGTAGAAGAGGTTCTGGTTTCGCTGTTCGGCGGTGAGCACCTGGTATTCGAAGCTCACCACGTTCTGTAGCCTGCGCGCCGTTTCGTCCATGCGGTAGATGTCGTCCACCTTGACGCCTATCCCCCACACGACGTCCCCCATCTCGTAGAGGGCCTGCGACATGGCGAGTGACATGATGATGAGCCGCGTGTCGAAATCGTAATAGCCGGTCTTGAAAAACCCGGCCACGCGGAAGCTCCCTATTCCCGGGGTGAGCCCGGTGGTCGCGGCGAGGCGCCCCTTGGGCACGATTACCTCGATTACGTCGCCGACTTTTACGGCGTAATTCATTGCCATCTCGGTCCCTATGTACACCTCGTCAATGGCGTCGAGCTTCTTCTTGCCCTCGGTGATGAACTTCGTCACGTCGGGGGGCATGGCCTCGACGCTGCCCATCCCGCGCACCAGTACCGGGGCGATGAAGGTGCGGAAGCGGAGCAGGCCCTGGCCCTGGAGGTAGGGAACGACCGATTTGACCCCCTTCACGGTGTTTATGCGCTTGATCACGGCGTTGTAATTGGGGATCCCGTCCCCCCCGTCGATGCCGTAGGGGGCCACGGTGATGTGCGAGTCCACGTCGAGTATCTTGTCCTTGATCTGGCTCTGGAAGCCCGTCATAACCGATATCACGACGATGAGAATGAAGACCCCCAGGAACACGATGAACATGGAAAGCACCGTGTTAAAAGAGATGAATCCCTGGCTTTTCTTCGCCTTGAGGTACCTGAATCCGATAAACAGTTCGTAGAGGTTCATTATCCGCCTGCACTATGCATGAGGCAGCCGCGACTGCCCATGAAAGGATAGCCGTGCGACTATTTTTGTCAATAGATATTGCGCCGCCCGCCTCCCCGCCCCTCCCGTGGGGGCGTACCGGGAGATAAAAAAAAATTTATTTTATTTGACAGATGCCGCCTTTTAGGTATGGAATTTTAGGTTTATCAGCATGCGGGATGCCTTTACGGATCTCTATCCGCCGCACGTATGCGTTGCATACAGCCATCTCGGGGGAGCATCCACAGACGCACCGCTGCACATTATTATTCAAGGAGTTTCAACATGCCTAAAGGTGTTGTAAAGTGGTTTAACGACAAAAAAGGGTTTGGTTTCATCAGGAAAGAGGACGGGAGTGACGTGTTCGTGCACTATTCCGGGATCCAGAGCGATGGTTTCAGGACCCTGTCCGAGGGTGACAATGTGGAGTTCGAGGTGGAAAACGGCGATAAAGGGCCGAGAGCGGTGTCGGTAAAAGTCATATAACAGGCTTTATTGTACTATTAATATCCAGGGAGAGTGACCATGCCACTCTCCTTTTTTATTCCCCCGCCAGGTTAACACCCTTCAAAGGAAAGGGAGATATGGAGATAACGGATTAAAGGCGATGGATGAGATAAGGATTGGGGTGGCCGGAATAATGACGTCATTCCGACCGCAGGGAAAAATCTTGCTGAACGTCGATGCAGGACAAGATTTCTCACCCCAAGCAACGGGATTCGAAATGACAGAGTCGAATGCCTAAATCCTTTATCTCCCCCATCTCATCTATCCCCCCATCTCCCTTTCTTACACGCCTTTACTGGCTTCCAGCTGCGTACCGGCGTTATTCAAAGGAAAGGGAGATGATGAGATAAAGGCCCAAAGGCGATGGAGGAGATAAGGATTTTGATGGCTGAAACCGAATGGATGCACCAGGGCCTTTAACCAACCCAGCCTTCCATCTCCTCAATCCCCCGTCGTCCCCCCATCTCCCTTTCTAACACGAAAATACCTCATGCAATATTGCGCTCCAGG
>CALMJO010000686.1 GCA_937864375.1 uncultured Spirochaetota bacterium | reverse complement strand
GCCATCCACTACGCCACCCGCCTCCACGAAACGACCGCCCTGTATAAAACCCTAAAAGGTGGTGGCGCAAGCGAGTACTTTTCACAAGTCTTTAGTCCCGGTTCCCGCATCCTAGACATTGGCACTGGCAGTGGACGTGATCTAAATCTTCTCCTGACCACAGGCTACGATGCCTGGGGAGTGGACGCCCTCCCGGAAATGGTTGATGCAGCTGTCCGCGAATATCCTTCGCTCGCGTCCCGGATGGCCCCTGGCGAAATCCCATCAGACAGCATCTTCTTTGGTGGCGCGTTTGACGGCATACTTTGCTCGGCCCTCCTCATGCATATTCCCGATGCGCAAGCATTTGATGCGCTGTTCACTATTCGGAATAATCTTAAACCCGGGGGAGCGCTGCTCATTTCCGTTCCGCATGAACGCCCAAGCGTGGGCGCCGACAGCCGTCTCCCCGACGGCAGGCTTTTTGTGCTCCGCTCTCAATACTATTACGACCTTCTCTTGGAACGTCTGGGCTTCATAAAAACCAATTCATGGACACAAGCGGACAGCCTGGGGCGCGAAGGTATTTCCTGGTCGGTAGCGGCATACAGATTGGAGGAAGCAATTGGTGCACGCGCTATCGACAAGATTGAAGGGATAATAAATAGAGATAAAAAAACAGCCACCTACAAACTCGCTCTCTTTCGTGCCCTCGCCGACATCGCGGTCTCCGAATACAATACCGCTGTATGGCTTTCGGACGGAAGCGTAGGCATACCACTCGCAAGCATAGCTCGAAAATGGCTCTATTACTACTGGCCCCTATTCGAGCATGAGGAATTTGTCCCGCAGATCAACGGCGAAAGTCCCGGATGCGGAAAGCCTGTAAAGTTCAGAAAATCTCTCAGCAAACTAATAAGTGAATACCGTCCGCGCGGCGGCTTGAGCTCATTTCATGCACAGTTTTCATCAGTTGAAGGCAGACACCCTGCGGGTGGGGGCATTGCGCACGTCATTAAAGAAATCTCGGAGACTATCGTGAAAGGTCCCGTCACCTATTCCGGGGGCTCCCTCGAAGACGGAACCGTTTTTATCTATGATGCAAGCCGCAGGCTCGTTCTTGTTCCTTTCGGAATCTGGAAAGAACTTTCCCTCCTGGGCCACTGGATAACAGACGCATTGGTGCTCCGCTGGGGTGAGCTCACAAGCCGCATGTCCGGAAACGAAATTCCTCCTTCCATAGTAATCGATTTGCTTCTTCGTGGCCCGGTGTCTGAGCGCGACATGAATGCGGTACGAGGCATATTCGCTGGAATGCCATCCCTTGAATGCGTATGGTCAGGCAAAGCCCTGGCTGCCGGATTCGCCATCGACCATATGATTCCCTTCGCTTTATGGCGCAATAACGATCTCTGGAATCTGCTGCCCTCCCACCCGAAAGTGAACAGCACAAAGAGCGACAGACTCCCTTCACGCAGGCTTCTTAAATCAAGGCGCGATGCAATTATCAATTACTGGAAAGTCTCGATTGAAAAACTTCCATCACGGTTTGCGGGAGAATATACGCGGATCGCAGGTGTGCCTTTCAATGAGAATTGGGAATCCACGCTTTTTGCAGTAATTTCTGATGCAGTTGAGATCACCGCTTTGCAGCGTGGTGCGGAAAGGTTCGATGGAGCGTAAGAGGAGTGTAATACTTAGTACTTAATTGTATCGAAATGAAGGAATACATTGGGGAGAATTATCGTAAGCGTCAAGCAAACCGCATCTTCCTGACAAGAGTGATCCGAGCTATACT
>CALMJO010000685.1 GCA_937864375.1 uncultured Spirochaetota bacterium | reverse complement strand
GCGGCAAAGGCTTCGTTGCATTCGATCAGGTCGATGTCGCCAAGCTTCATCCCGGTCTTTTTCAGGAGCTTCTGGACGGCCGGAACCGGACCATAGCCCATCAGGTGCGGCTCCACCCCGGCAAGCGCATTACCCGCGACGCGGGCGAGAGGCTGTGCTCCCAGCTCCCTGGCCTTTTTCATTGAGCTCACCACGAGCGCCGCTGCGCCGTCGTTGAGGCCCGATGCATTCCCCGCCGTGACCGTGCCCGTCTTCTTGAACATGGGCTTGAGCGCGGCAAGTCCTTCTCGGGTAATCTCCCTGCGCGGGTGCTCGTCGGTGCTGAACATCTTGGGTTCGCCCTTTCTCTGGGGGATGGGAACGGGAATGATCTCGTCCTTGAATTTTCCGCCGTCGATCGCCGCGATAGCCTTCTGGTGGCTCTCGAACGCGACCTGGTCCTGCTCATCGCGGGAGATATTATACTTCTCCGCGAGGTTTTCGGCGGTCTGGCCCATGATGAAGGCCTCGCCGAGCAGCCCGCTGCCGGAATGCAGCAGTTCCCACATGGCATCGGTCATTTCCCCATGCTGGAGCCGGGCGCCCCAGCGGGCCTTTTTAAGTATGTACGGCGCGTTGCTCATCGATTCGGTCCCGCCCGCTAGCACGATCTGTGAATCGTTCGCTATGATCTGCTGTGATGCGAAAATTACCGCCTGCATTCCCGATGCGCACTGGCGCTGTATCGTGGTCGCGGGTATTTCAATGGGAATCCCCGCCTTGAGCGCCGCGGTGCGGGCGGTGTTCGCTTCGTCCGATGTCTGTATGCAATCGCCGAAGATAACGTCGTCGAGCATAGCGCCGTCCACGTTCGCCCGCCTGAGGGCTTCCTTCATCACGATGGCCGCAAGCTCGAACGCGCGCACATCCCTGAGGGTCTGGCCAAAGCTGCCTATTGGGGTCCTGCAACCGGATAAAATAACAACTTCATGTGAATCCATACAACGGCTCCTCCTGTGTTTTTTGCACAACATAGGGGATGAGTGTTGATTTTCAACAAAAAATTACATTCATTTATGATAAAGGAATTTCCGCATTCTTTCCGGAAAACGCTCACGGACATGGTCCCGCTTCCGGGAAACAGTCTTTTCAAAGAAGCCGTCCTCCCAGGAAAAGGCCCCCATGCCGGAGGTTATTCCTTAGCGTTCACGCTGCGCTTCCACGAGGCTTTCCAGCGCATTAACGATACGCCGGCAGTTGCCGCCGTCGGCGCCCATCATGTGCTCATCGAGAAACTCACGGGCCTTTTCGGCACAGCACCCCGGTTCGTCCAGGGCCCGGTCCACCTGCTCCCGCATCTCGTCCGGGGAAAGCGCCATAAGGCCCCCATGCACCTCAGGGGGCCGCTTCCACACGTACCGTGCCGAGGGGACCGTCGTTTCAAACACCCCCGCCAGGGTGTAGCGTCGCTGAATGAAAGCCTCGTCGGCGCTTTTCACCGGGTAGAGGTGCACGCAGGGCCGGCCGGTGGCGTAGAAGAGGGTCGCGATCGACGAGTAGTTGGTGATCATCAGGTCCGATACCTGGAGGTCCAGGAAGTTGTCCGGATGACGGTCCTTGTACTTGAGCATGACGTGGTCGTGGCGCCGCTCGATCGAGGAGAGAAAAGAGCGGTATTCCCGGGAGAAGCGGTAGCTGTCGTGAAGGCGGAGGATCACGTTGCATGAGCGTTTCCTGAGATGTTCCAGCAGGTTTTCAAGGACCACCGCGTCCCCTCCCCAGTGGGAAAAGATCTCGCCGTAGTGCCATGTGGGAGCGATGAGGACAGTCCGCCTC
>CALMJO010000684.1 GCA_937864375.1 uncultured Spirochaetota bacterium | reverse complement strand
TACTAAAGTCTTCGACTGAAGTCGAGGGTTTTACTCCCCGTATGAGACAATAAGCATTTGCAACGGTCGCCAGGCCGCTGTCATCAGTACCTGTTTTAAAGAGCAGCCCACCAGGAACATACGTCATATTGAAGGATACACCATCGGCAGAATAAGTCTGTTTGTAGCCGGGATACAGATCAATACCCTTTTTCTCCGCTTCCGTAACTTCAAGAAAATTGCCGCCGCATTCAATCAAACACGGCAAACAGGCCATGATCAGTACCAGCAAATACTTTTTTATTCTTTCCATTTTAGGTACTCCGCCATGTAGGTAGTTCATAAATTTCTATGTTTAATTTCAATTCAATAATCGATGTCTATTTTTCTCTCTAAAACCTTGCGATAACTCCTCCCGACAATATCATTCCGCCGGCATCCGTCGAACGCTCATCCGTAACCCTGCTTATCTCGTATGAATACTGGACAAAAATGTTCAATCCAGATCCGATCACGAAGACGAACCCGGAATGCGCGTCGCCGCCCCATGCCATAAAATTGGCGCTCTCATATTTTCCCTGCTCGTAGATCCAGGAAGTCCGCAGCGATGCTCCTATGTAAGGGTACATAAACGAGAACAGCGGCACTCCCGCCCGCGCCCCTATCGCCGCGCTGGAAAAGGATGCACGGGAATCGCCTTTATCATTAGCCCCCGTTATTGCCCTGGCCGACCCCGTGAGGGCCATAAACTGACCAAATGGCATTAAATAACCCGCTTCGAGTCCCATGAGAGAACTGTAATTCTTTTTAAACTCAGCCGCGGTGGGAGAGAAATAGTTGAACGTAAGCCACCATCCAGTCGGCGGATCTCCCTTCACAATTACGATCGGTGGACTGTCCTCTTTCTTTTTCACCTTGGGCGCTTCTCTTTTCTTTCCAGTCATGCCCGCAGAAAGCCGTGTCGCCAGCCGGTTAATGGCCGATTCCAGACGCTCATTCGAAGCTGAAACCTCGCGATCGGCGAAATCCACCTTCCCGAGTTCCACATCTACTATTCGAATGGTAATGTAATACTCATCTTTCAGCTCAGACACTTCGCCAATGAGCATCTTGTGGGCAGACAACATCTGGCCCACTTTAACGGCACAATCCTGTTCCGTGCACCCCGTCTGCTGAAAGCCCTGTTCATTTAAAATCTTTTCCATCTGGCCGCGTTCAACCACGGTAAACGCGCCGGTGTTCACGAGGTCGGTCCGGAGCATGTTGCTTATGGTACGCGCGGTCCGGTCCGGCACTCCGTCGGCGCTCAGGTCAAGAACTGCTATACGTGGTTTCTCTTCCGCGAGAAGAATGTGAGGCATGGACAATAATAAGCCGGCTACGATGAGGAAAGAGCGGATTTGTCGAATCAGAACAGGGGCCATCATGATGCGGTTTCCTTCCTGTTTATGTTTAAATGGCTCCGGCTATGCTCACATTATCCTTGTCAAACTGTCAAGCATTATTGACATACATAAGTGGGGGAATGTAGTCATTTTGAAAATCTGCGGCAATCACCTTTCCGCGATCGCTCTGTCCAGGCTCTCCACTAGCAATGGAAGATCATTAACACATATTTCCCAGAGAATATCGAAATCAACCTGGTTGTAGCCGTGGATCAGACGATTTCGCAAACCGACGATTTGGCGCCACTGGATATCAGGATACAATGCCTGTGTGCTCTCCGAAACCCTGGCCGCGGCTTCGCCAATGATTTCTAAAAGCCTGACAATTGAAAGATTCAGCCAACGTGTGGAATCCAGGTCGGAACGGTTCCTTCCCGCGACAAATTCAAGCGCCTCCTTCGCATGATCGCGCATCTCCAGTAAGCGCACACGATCTTTTTCAGGAAGCATAGGCAGTGTGCGCCTCCCTGAGCACGTCATCGCGAAAATACGGACTCAGGAAGCCGGGCGTGTTAAGGTCGACCTTCCGACCCAGCAAATGGGACAACTCGATTTCCATTTCAAAAAATCGAAGGCCGACCTTTACTCCCGGTTCAAATTCCACCAGGACGTCAATATCGCTTCCGGGACCAAAGTCGTCGCGAAGAACCGAGCCGAAAAACGCGAGCCGGCGGATCCGGTTTCGCCGGCAGTATTCGGATAATGCGGCGCGGGGAATTTCTATTTGTATACTCATGTTTTCAGTAACCATATCATACTGGATTCGTTTGCGCTCACAAATAACCGGCCCGCTATCACTCCATCATTTAATTCCAACGAAAACTAAAACACCGCCTTTTTATACCCCTTCCTGATTGTGCTGTCTTTTGTAATAAGATACGCGTCCCTGGTGCGCGCGTGCGCGACTATCAGGCGATCGAAAGGATCGCGTGTCCAGGATTCTCCCGAAGCCGTCCTGACGATATCCGAAAGCAAAATATCGTCGGTACGCAAACCTATTTTATATGCAAGACTATCAAGCAGCACTTGCGGTTTTTCCGTCATTTTACCGATCTCAAAAAGGTATCCGAGCTCCAGAGCGATTATGGGGGAGATGAACACGTCATTCTCTTCGACAAGCCGTTTAGCTTTCGAAGACAGCAGGTTCAGGGATTTTTGAAAGAGCCATACGACAATGTGCGTGTCGAGAAAATACATGCTCACATTCCCTTCCATTCGCCGGACCAGTCCATGTGAACAATGTCTTCGGGATTGCCGTTGATAACGGAATGAGGCTCCAGGTTTTCGAGTTTGCTCCTTTTTCCTTCTACCAGTATTTTAATAATCTTCCCTTTACGCTCAATTTCCACCGGAGTTCCCGTCGTGGCAACCCTGTCAAGTATTCGGTAAAGGTTTTTACGAAGCGACGTAGCGGTAATTTTCATATAACAATAATAATTAAATAGCGTACGCATGTCAAGTAATAATCGCGTACGTGATCTGCACTTTCAATATCAATATCTCACGAGGATGAATAGCTACGAAGGCGCGAAAGGTCCCCGGGCAATGACAACGCCGGATGGAATCCGTCCATCAAATCCCTACTCCGCCAGCGTCTTCAGCTCCTGCGCCTTGCCCGCGAGCCCGGCCGAGGTGGCGGAAAGCTCCCGCGCTCCCATGGCGATCTCCTGGGTCGCGCCGTTTATCACCGCCAGGCTCTTCGCGATCTCGTCGAGCGCCAGCTTCTGCTCGCTCGTGGAATTCACTATGTTGTTCGCCTCGTCCGCCACGATGACTATGGACTCCCGTGCCGTCCTGTTCAGGGCCAGGTCCTTCGAGGTCAGGTCCACCACGAGGTCGATCCCGCCGCTCAGCTCGGCGATGTGCTCGATCATCCTGTTGAGCGAGCTCACGAAGGCCTCGAGGCGCCCGTACACCTTCTGGATCTCATCGTTGCTCGCGGTGAACAGTTCGTTGATCGCCTTGAGATTCGATGACGTGGAGTCGGCGAGCTTCCCGATCTCGTCGGCGACCACGGCGAAGCCCCTGCCGTATTCCCCCGCCCTCGCCGCCTCGATCGCCGCGTTCAGGGAGAGCAGGTTGATCTTGTCGGATATGTCCTCGATGATGCTCACTGTTTCACGGACGCCCTTGAACTTGGACGTCGCGGTGGACATCACCGCCAGGAGGTTCTGGATCTCATCCTTGGATTTTCCCACCATCTCGTTGAGCTTGTCCCTGATGGCCAGGGCATTCTGGATCTTGTTCCCCGCCTCCGATACGATGCCGTGCAGGTCGTCCATTTCGGTCCTGACCTTGTTGGAGAGCTCGGCCTGCCTCTGCGCGATGGCGAGTATTCCCTCGCCGCTGGCCGTCACCTCCTCGACCGACGCGGTGATCTCCTCCACCGAGGCCGCCTGCGACTGCGCGCTCGACGAGAAGGACTGCGTGGTCTCCGCCATGCCGTGGGTGGAGTCGGCCAGCAGCGCGGCAGCGCTGTTCGTCTGGTCGAGTATCGTGCGGATGCTCTCGCCCTTCCGGGTGCTCTCGTCCAGCGCGCGGGCGATCTGCCCTTCCGCCCTCCTGCTGTTCCCCAGGACCCTCGCGCTCACGACGCCCACGATGATCATTCCAATGGTATAGTCGACGACAAAGCTCGTCGCCGCCGATTTCGTCACGAACTCGCCGGAATGCGCCACGTAGGCGTAGACGCCCAGCAGGGCGCAGTTCATCAGGGTGCAGACGATTACCGCGACGCGGTTCATAAGCATGGAAACGAAGGCGATCACCGGAAACACGAAGGCGACCCCGTTGAGTACCCGGATTATCTCGACCTTCCCCAGGCTGGTGAAGAGGTTCACCCAGACCACGAGCATCATGGGCACCAGGACGACGTAGGCCGCGATCCCCACCCGCCCGATCCTGACAAGAAGCAGCCCCAGCACCATGAGCACTTCCAGGCCAATGATACCCAGGTTGGTGATTTCGGTGACATTTCT
>CALMJO010000683.1 GCA_937864375.1 uncultured Spirochaetota bacterium | reverse complement strand
GGATACCGCTGCTGTTGAACGTTGCGCCTCCATCGTATGCGTCTTTTCCGCTCTCCACGCAGCCCTTGAAGAGCGACGAGGCGAGGGGCGCGGTAAATCCCTCGCGCAGCACCTTTTCGATTTTCTGGTGGTCGGCGAGCACCGCGTTCGCCAGGTGGTTCAGCCGGCGCTGGTAGCGTTCGAGCAGCTCGTCCATGCTCGCGGGCGGATTGTACGACGCGAGCCCGTGTCTGCGCTTGAAATCTGCACGGAACCGTGCGTACCGCGACGCGATAAGCCGGGAGATCCAATTCCCTCCCCGGAAATTATACTCGACGAACTTGGTGGCCATTTTTTCGAGCTGGTCGGCCGTCCCGAAGTTCCACAGGTCATGCTCCTCTCCCTTGAGCGCCTGCAGGAACGGCAGAACCACGTTCATGTTGGCGCAGTCAGTGTTGCCAAAATGATCGTCCGAGGCGTTGGGCTCGACGCATCCCACTATGGCGTAGTTCCTCGCGTTCCCGAGCGTGGTGGGATAGTGCCGCTGCAGGGTGTCGACGTATACCTCGTCGTTGTACAGCGCCGGCATGGGGGCGCCGTTGATGTACACCTCGGAAATCCGGTCCACGTACTCCGAGGGGCTTTCAGGATGAATACGAGCCGTCATGTTCACCGCGAGGGGCTGCAGCTCGCAGATGTCCAGGAGCATGTAGGTCACATCGTTGGTGGCGTCCCTCCCCTCCCTGTCCAGTCCGCCCATCGTCACGGTCTGGTCCGTAGACTGGGTCTCGAAGAGCCTGCCTATGCGAAGGTAGGTGTCGCCGTCGCTTATGAGGATGGCCTCGTCCATTTTAAGGATAAACAGGGCAAGGAGCTCTTTCGCCTTTTCGTAGCTGATGATCCCCGCGTCCCTGTCCCTCTTGAAGTACGGATACAGAACCTGGTCGAGCCTTCCGAACGACACCGCGTTTTCGTACGACTCGATACACAGCGCAATCTGCAGAAACAGCATGCCCTGCAGCGCCTCGTGGAAGGTGCGGGCGGGATATCTGGGAACTCGCCTGCAGATCGCGGCCATCTCCTCGAGCTCCGCGAGGCGGACCTGGTCCGTTTCCTTCGCGCATAGTGAGACCAGGCTGTCGGCGTAACGCTCCGCGAACGCCTCCAGCGCCTGGAGACCTATTATTGCCCCGTTATAAAAGTCCTGGCCGGCGCCCGGGTTTTCCTTCTGCTTCGTCCGGATCTCCTCGATGATCCCCGTCGTGCCGAGCTCGAGAATTCGCTCGAAGTTGACGATGAAATGTGCGATCGCCGCCATGTTGTTGTTGAAGCCCGTGTTCATCTCGGAGGCCCGCGCCACGGTCATTACGAGGTCCCTTAACCTGTAATTCACCTTCGCCATGAGGCTGTGCTTCATCCAGAAGGGGAATATGTTGAAATAAAAGCTCAGCTTGTCCCTGAAGGAGCACTTGAATGAAACGGGCGTCTGGCGATTGATCTGGTGGAGGATCGAGACAAGGAGGATGCCAAAATGCTCTTCCCACACCTGTCCGCCCACCCGACTGGACGTGAAATTCCCCACGAGGAGCTCGCGGGGATACACCTTGACCTCCTTGTTCGCCAGCACGTAAGAGAGGCGCTGTGCCCTATGGATGGGAACCGGCTTCCTGAAGCCGTTCTTGCGGTAAAATTTCGTCTTGAGCTTTGACACCTCGAAGCAGAGGTGGTAGTCGCTGTTCCTTATGGCGTCCTGGATCTCATGCACGCGCTCCGTGAACACCGCCTTTGATCTGCCGCCCACGAGCTCCGTGCAGGACGCCTTAATGCCGAGCGACGCGAACAGCGCGACCGCATTCTTCATCGAAGCGAGGCTCTGTTCGGCAGTAATGTGCAGCGACTCCCGCACGAGGCCAAGGCGTTTTGCCTTGTCCTCGTACATATTGTGATACTTCAGAAGTTCGATCGAATCGCGGCCGGCCGACTTGATAAAATGGACGGCCGCCCGGATGTTCACTTCCGAGTCGTTGTATCCCGGCACCATCACCATGCGGAACGCCACGGCGGCGTTGCGCTCAAGCAGAATGCTGATGTTCTGGCGGATGAGGCTGCTGTCGTGCCGCGTGATTCTTCTATGGAGCTCATCGTCGCCCACTACCTTTAGATCGACGAGGAAGAGGTCGATGTACGGCGCAACCTTACCGACGGTTTTCCACGGTACGTGCAGGGATGTCTCGACCGAGACGTGTATGCGTTCCTTCCTTAGCGCCTTGAGCAGCCGGAGCAGGCTGTCCGCGTCCTGCACGAGGGGATCGCCCCCGCTCAGGGTCACTCCGCCGCCGGTCCTGGCATAATACTCCCTGTCACGCGCAACGACGTCCATGATGTCGGACACTGAGTAGTCCCGCTCACCCGGCTGCGCCGACAGCGCTTCCGGGTTCTGGCACCACGCGCACCGCAGGCCGCAGCCCTGGAAAAAGATAGTCGTACGGATACCGGGGCCGTCGTGAACGCAGGTACGCTGGATTTTAAGGACCCGGAGCCCATGGGCAGTCGTTTCGCGCCTCCCCGCAGGAGACCCTTCCAGTTCATGACGCTGATCGGTGTGCGTCTGGGACGTTATTTGCATGGCGGCCACCCCTGAATGGTTATAGGCATACTTACTAAAATTAATATATACTCACGGTGCATATTAAGCCTAATAATATAC
>CALMJO010000682.1 GCA_937864375.1 uncultured Spirochaetota bacterium | reverse complement strand
ATATCACCTTCGACGAGGAGTACGCCCGGGGCCACATCAAGACGCCGCCCGGCGACTACGTCATGCTCGCGGTCCATGACACGGGCCAGGGGATGAGCGAGGAGGTGATGAGCCATCTCTTTGAGCCCTTTTTTACCACCAAGCCCAAGGGAAAGGGAACGGGGCTTGGGCTCGCGACCATTTACGGCGCCGTACGACAAAACAGCGGAACCATCGAGGTGTACTCGGAACCGGGCACGGGGACCACGTTCAAGGTCTATTTTCCGAGGATCGCCGCGACGGAGGAGACGGCTCCCGAGAAGCAGGTAACAAGGGATGCCCCCGGCGGGTCCGAAACGATTCTCCTGGTAGAGGACGACGACCTGGTCCTACGCTTTTCGCTCAACGTGCTGAAGAACCTCGGGTACTCGGTGATCACGAGCTCGAACGCGGAGGAGGCTATCCGTACAGCGGAATCGCACAAGGGCCCCATCCACATGCTTCTCACCGACGTGGTGCTTCCGGGAATAAACGGGCGCGCGCTGGCGGAGAAAATGCGCGCAATGCGTCCCGACTGCAGGGTCCTGTACGCGTCGGGATATAACGAGGACGTTATCCTTCACCACGGCGTCCTCCAGGGGGAGATAAGCTTCATCGCGAAACCGTTCAGTCCGCATGCCATGGCCCGGAAGATCCGCGAGGTGCTCGATCGCTGACGGTACCGGATACGCGTGTTCCCCGCATGCGCAAAAAAATAAGGCGAACGGTTTCCCGTTCGCCCTTCTCGCAGGACTGTCGCCCCTAGCTGATGAACAGCATCTCCCAGAGCTTCGGGAGCGGCCATAAAGTGTTGTCTACAATGGTTTCGAGGGTGTCCGCCTTTTCGCGGATATCCGCCATGACCGCCTTGATCTCGTTGCAGTAGAATGCCGCCTTTTTCTCTTCGTTGTGCATCGCGCCCGCTTTCTCGTTCTTGGCCTTCAGGTCGTTCACCGCGATTTGGAGGTTGCTCACAAGCGATGCGACTGTCCCGAGGAGCTCTTTCTGCGCCTTGAGCACTCCCGCATCGCCCAGTACGCCCGCGGCCGCCGCGATGGAAGACGCGACCTTGTACTGGTAGTCGATGCCCGCGGGGAGGATCTGGTTCTGGATCATCGAGCAGAGCGTCATCGCCTCGATGTCCATTTCCTTGATGTAGCGCTCCAGCCGGATGAAATAACGGGACTTGAGCTCAACCCTGGAAAGGACGTTGTATTTCTCGAAGAGGACGAGCGCCTTTTCCGTCACGAGGTCGCCAAGAGACTCGGGCGTGGTCTTCTTGTTGGGGAGACCGCGTTTCTTCGCCTCGTCCTCCCATTCCTTCGAGTAGTTGTCGCCCATGAAGAGAACGGGCTTGATCACCTTGATCTCCTCGCGGATGACGTCCAGCGCCGCCTGCTTCACGTCGCCGCCCTTCGCCTTGATCTTTTCCGTAAGCACGTCGAGGCTTTCGGCCACGATCGTATTGAGCACCGTTGCGGGGAAGGCGATCGACTGGGACGACCCCACCGCGCGGAACTCGAACTTGTTCCCGGTGAAGGCGAACGGGGAGGTTCTGTTCCTGTCCGTGCTGTCCTTCGAGAGTACGGGAAGCTTGTCCAGGCCCAGGTCGATGATCGCGCCGTTGGATGCCGATGTAATCACTCCCTTTTCGAGATTTTCGATTATCTGCGTGAGCTGCTCGCCCAGGAACACCGAGATGATCGCGGGGGGCGCTTCGTTGGCGCCCAGCCTGTGATCGTTCCCGGTAGAGGCGACCGACGCGCGCAGGATGTCCGCGTGCAGGTAGACCGCGCGTATGGTGGCGATGAGGACCACGAGGAACTGGATGTTGTCGTGCGGCGTCTTCCCTGGATTGAGCAGGTTGTTGTCAAGATCGTCCGAAAGCGACCAGTTGAGGTGCTTGCCGGATCCATTGATGCCGGCAAAGGGCTTCTCGTGCAGCAGCGCGGCGAGCTTGTGCTTGCCCGCGACCGTCCGCAGCGTGTCCATCACCAGGTAATTGTGGTCGACGGCGAGGTTGGCTTCCTCGTAGATCGGGGCTATCTCGAACTGGCTGGGCGCCACCTCGTTGTGCCTCGTCTTCGCGGGGATCCCGAGCTTGTAGAGCTCCTCTTCGACATCGTGCATGTAGGAAAGGATGCGCTCCTTGATGCTTCCAAAATAATGGTCTTCGAGCTGCTGGCCCTTGGGCGGAGCGAAACCCAGCATGGTGCGCGATCCCAGCACGAGGTCCTTCCTCTTGTAGTAGAAATCCTGGTCGATCAGGAAGTACTCCTGCTCGGGCCCCAGCGTGGCGTAGACCTTCTTCGCCTTGGTGTTGTTCAATAAATTCAATACGCCGAGCGCGCTCTTGTTGATCGCGTTGATCGAGCGGAGCAGCGGCGTTTTCTTGTCCAGCGCCTCGCCGGAGTAGGAGATGAAGACCGACGGAATGCAGAGCACGGTCCCGATGCCGCGCTTGAGGATGAATGCGGGGCTGGTGGGATCCCACGCAGTGTAGCCGCGCGCCTCAAAGGTGGAGCGAATGCCGCCGCTCGGGAAGCTGGACGCGTCGGGCTCGCCCTGCCAGAGCTGTTTCCCGGAAAAACGCTCGATTGCCATGCCGCCATCGATGGGCTCGATGAACGCGTCGTGTTTTTCCGCGGGCGCACCGGTCATGGGCTGGAACCAGTGGCAGTAGTGCGTGGCGCCCTTTTCCAGCGCCCATTCCTTCATCGCATGGGCGACGGCGTTCGCGATGGTGAGGTCGAGTTTCCTGCGGTCCTGGATGATCTCTACCAGCAGCAGGTAAATGTCCCTGGGCAGCTTTTCCTGCATCGCCGTCAGGTTGAACACGTCCTCGCCGTAGTACGAGGAAATCGGCTGGTCTTTTTCCTTCGCGATCTCGTAGCAGCGCTCGGACGCGGGAATGGTTTGTAATCTTTTCATTATGCCTCCGTATGAAACTGGGTTCAAGTTATGATGACAATGTAGCGCTGTCCTCGAATCTGTCAAACAGCGAAGCGGCAAATCGGACCCAAACGGAATAAATTTAACACCGCGTTAATATTGGCCGGGTCCCGGCAGGGCGCGGTGCAGTCCGCGGATATTTTTGAGGGTCCGATGGTCTCATCGTGTCAAAAAGGAACGTGGAAAGCAATCATTATTACAAAATAAAAGGGCGATGCGCCGCATCGCCCTTAGTTGTGCTAACAAATCGAATAAGTGGATCTAAGTCAGCCGATCGCTTCCTTGCCGCGTTCGTCGGTCCTTATCCGGATACAGTCCTTGAGATCGAGCATGAATATTTTACCGTCGCCGATTTCCCCCTCCCGCGCACCGCGCTTGATGGCGGCGACCGTACGCTCGGCGTATTCGTCGTTGACGGCGATTTCGAGCTTTACCTTGCGCAGCAGGTTTCCCACCTCCTTGACGCCACGGTACACCTCGGTGATGCCTTTCTGGCGGCCGCATCCGAGCACCTCGCTGACCGTCTTGAGATAGATTTCCTCCCTGTCGAGCTCGCTTAGAACTTCTTCCAGCCTGTGGGGCTTGATGATCGCAATAATGTATTTCATATCCTATCCTCCGTCGGAAATGGTTTTATGCGGCGGTTATTCATGGAGCGTGTACCCCGTTTCGCCGTGCTGGGTCAGATCTAGTCCGATGTTCTCATCGCGCTGTTCGACACGCATCCCCACCAGCTTGTCGACGATCTTGAAGAGTATGGCCGTCATTACCGCCGAGTAGCCAATGGCCACAACCGTGGTTATGAATTGTACGAGGAGCTGGTTTGCATTTCCGTAGAACAGGCCGTCGTTTCCCGCGGCGTTGATGCCCTTGGTCGCGAAAAGTCCCGTCGCCAGGGCCCCTACGATTCCCCCGATCCCGTGTACTCCGAATACGTCCAGGGAATCGTCGTACCCGAACTTCGCCTTGACCTTCGTGACGAAGAGGAAACACACGATGCCGGCAAGCGCGCCAATGACGAGCGCCGAAAGCGGGGTCACGTAGCCCGCTGCTGGGGTTACCGCCACGAGCCCGGCAACGAGGCCGGTCGCCACGCCGAGCATGGTGGGAACCTTGTTCATCGCCCAGTCCAGGAGCATCCAGGTGAGGCCCGCCGCGGCGGCAGCGGTGTTGGTGTTGATGAACGCGGATACGGCAAGGCCTCCCGCTGCGCCGGCGCTGCCCGCGTTGAATCCAAACCAGCCGAACCAGAGCATGCCCGCGCCCAGAACCGCGAACGGCAGGTTATGGGGCGCATAGTGGCGCTCGCCCCCCTGGCGCTTGCCGAGCATGAGAATGAATACGAGCGCGGCCACGCCAGCATTGATATGAATGACCGTGCCGCCGGCGAAATCGAGGGCGCCCATGGATGCGAGCCAGCCGTCTTTCGCCCAGACCCAGTGCGCGAGCGGGTCGTAGACCAGGGTCGCCCAGAGCAGGGTGAACGGCAGGAAGCCCGAAAACTTGATGCGTTCGACGAATGCGCCGATGATCAGCGCGGGAGTGATCACCGCGAACATCATCTGGAAGGCCATGAAGAGCTGGTGGGGAACCGTGTTGAAGTAGGTGTCATGGGGTTCTATCCCCACGCCGGCGAGCCCGAGCCAGTCCAGGCCGCCTATTAATCCGCCCTTGTCGGGGCCGAATGAAATGCTGTACCCGTACAGTATCCACTGCACGGAGACCAGGCATAGTATGACCATGCACTGCATGAGCACCGACAGCACGTTTTTCTTGCGCACGAGGCCCCCGTAGAAAAAGGCCAGCATGGGCGTCATCATCATCACCAGCGCGGTGGAGATCAGGACCCATACGACGTCGCTTGCTACGATCTTGTCCATAAAAATCCTCCCGGTAAAATAAGTAAATGCATCGTGTACACCATGGGCGCCAAATCGCGAATTGTCAAAAAATTGAATGAAAAACGCCCCGCCGGGGCCCGTATTTAACATCGCCGAAATATTGCATTGGAAATATATTGACTATGTTACGCGGATGTTAAATTAGGTCTTTGGATTTTGTTAGCGCCCCTAAATGGCGCGGCAATATGCGTTATGCGATATGGCAATGACGGCGGGCTCGGTTTGGGGGCTTTGCGCCTATCCGGTTAAGGTGCGTGGTCCTGGAAAAAGCGGCCGCGTGTACCCGGGGGTAGAACGCGGCCGCGCGTGATGCCGGAGCCGATGGAGGGCTTTCCTTATTCTCCCTTGAATTCCGGCGCGCGCTTCTGGGCGAACGCCGTCATCCCCTCGATCATGTCCTTGGTGGCGAAAAGCCTTCCCAGCTCCTCGCGCTCGATCTTCAAATGCTGTTCGGGGGAAACGCTCGCGCTGATCGACGCGATTTTCAAAAGGGCCTTGACGCACAGCGGAGGTCGGACGGCGAGCTGTTCTGCGAAGGCGAACACCTCTTCCATGAGCGTCGCATCGTCGCACACCCGGTCCACGAGCCCTATCCTGAGCGCTTCGCCGGCCTCGATCTGCGTTCCCAGTATCATGAGCTCGAGGGCCTTGGAGCGTCCCACGAGCCGGGGGAGGCGCAGCGTGCCCCCGTACCCTGGAATGATGCCCAGGTTGGTTTCCGTCTGTCCTATGCGGGCGCTCTTTTTCATGAAACGGAAATGGCAGGCGAGGGCGAGCTCGGCACCGCCGCCCAGCGCATGTCCGTTCAGGGCCGCGATGACGGGCTTGGGGAAATCCTCGACCTTGTTCCAGACGTCCTGTCCCCGCTTGAGGAAATCAACCGGCCCGTAGTCGCCAAAACCGCCCGACAGGTCGGCGCCCGCGCTGAATATCTTGTCCCCGGAGCCGGTGATCACGAGCACCCTGATCTCCCTGTTGATCTCGATGAAATCGAGCTGCCTGCGGATGCCCTCGAGCACCTCGTTGCTCAGCTGGTTTGCCTTGGGCTTGTTGATGGTGAGGATCCCTATGTTGCCGCGCTGCTCGAAGAGGATTTGTTCGGCGCCCGCGGGCTTGCCGCCGGTTTCCTTCTTTTTACCCATCGTCTTGAACGAGCCATCCTTAATCTCGGGCTCGGGCCTCAGCATGTCGAGTCCGAAGCGGGCAGTCAGCATCTCCAGCGCGTCCACGAGCTGCTTTGGCTCGATGCCCGCGGCCAGGGCGAACGGGCCGGCGAACGCGTTCATGCCGAACTTCACCGCCATGTCGATATCCTCGACGGAAGCCGCTATCCCTTCCTTGAAAACCTTGACCGCCTCGTTCACCTGGACGGCGAGCAGATGGATGGGGGTGATGTCGCCGCTGTCCTTCGAGGTGTCGATGACGGCCTTTCCGTCCTTCCAGGCGTAGATGCCCTTGCCGCTCTTCATGCCCAGTTCGTTCTTCGATATCTTTCCGGAAAGGAACTTCCCGGGCTTGTACTGCGGAGAGAGCGTCTTCGCGTAATAGTCGAGCGTGTGGCAGAACACGTCCAGCCCCACGAAGTCCGCGGTCTCGAAGGGGGCCATCTTCGCGCCCATCTTTTTCATGCCCGCGTCCAGCTCGTCCGGTTTCATCTTTCCCTCGTCCAGGATCGCGGAGAGGAGCGCCTGGTTGGGGGCGCTTATCCGGTTCACGATGAAACCGGGCCGGTCTTTGAGCACCTTCACGGGAAGCTTGTCGAGCTTGACCGTCACCGCGGCGAGCGCATCGGCCGATTCGTTCCCGGTTTTTTCGCCGTAGATGATCTCCACGAGCTTCATCCGGTTGACCGGGTTGAAGAAATGCATTCCCAGGAAGCGCTCCGGGTTCTTCACGACCGCGCCTATTTCGGATATGCTCATGGTGGAGGTGTTGGTGGCGAGGATCGCGTCCGAGGGCGCGAGATCGGACACCTCCTTGAACACGCTCTTCTTCAAGTCCATGATCTCGGGCACCGCCTCGATGACGATCTGCGCATCGGAGACCGCCGCCTTCATGTCGGTCGTCGCCGTGAGGCGCGATCCCATGATCGAGTCCATCTCCTCCTGCTTCATCTTGCCCTTGTCCACGAGGAACTTGAGCCCCTCGCTGATCTTTGCCATGCCGTTGTCGAGAAACTCCTGCTTGATGTCGCGCATCACGACCGTGAATCCCGCCGCTGCGCACACCTGGGCGATCCCATGCCCCATGGCGCCCGAACCTATGACGGCGATCTTTTTGACGTCTTCCGCTTTCATGGCGAACTCCTTGTGTGGTAGTGTTCCGCTCCCGCGGGCTTAACGCAGACATGGTCGAAAAGAACCGCACGCTGGCGCAATGATTGCGTGCAGGCCATGGTCATGCGCGTTATTCTGGCGGGAGTAACCGGACGTGAGAATATATACTGACGTGTCAGTATATATTCTCACATTACATGACTGTCAACAAAAAAATAAATGTATTGTGTTACAACGGGATCCTAACACGCCGGGCGGGGAATTCAAGCGCATTTGTGACGCAGGGAAGCCCTGGAGGAAAAATTATCTTGACAGGATAAAACATATACTGACGTGTCAGTATATATCGTTCCAACCGCCGGGTAGGTGCAATTCTTGAAGGCGCAGGGGAAGGGAGATGGGGAGATTGACGAGATGGATGAGATAAAGGATTAGTTTCGTTTAACGGTTTTAAACAATGCCTTTATCTCTTCAATTTCCCATCATCTCTTAATCCCCCTTGAATGGCGACACGACGAATATGTTTTATCTGTAAATAGAGTCGATCAGCTCTGATGTTTCAATATTATACGCGGATTGCCTGCATATTCTGCCCTCGCTTCCTCCGCTGCCACGGGAGGCACTATGAGTCTGGAATTCACGCGGTCCATGCGGCAATTGTCATGGCTGGGGGAGGGGCGATCCTCGCGGTGTGCTGCGCGCCGTGCGGCGCTCCTGGTTTCGTTCATGGCGGCCCTGCTTGCGACGGCGCACGCGGACGCGCCGTGGGAGTGCGTGGTGAGCTCCGACGGCGTGACGGTGTATTCGAGGGCGGTAGAGGGATCGAGCTACCGTGAGCTCTATGCCGAGTGCATCGCGGAAAACCCGTTCGAGGTCGCCGTAGAGATCGCGAAGGACCCGGAGCATTACTTCGAGTGGTACGGCATGTGCCGCGAGCTTTCGGTCATCGAGAAGCGAAGCGCGCACGACCTGGACATGTACTTCGTGCTGGACCTCCCGGTGGCGACCAACCGCGACCTGGTAGTCAACGTGCGGCCCGAGTGGGACGCGAAGAAGGGACTGTGCACCGTGGTGATCAACCGGCTTGAAAGCGCCTACAAGCCGGACTCGGGGCTCGTGCGCATGCCGGTGATGCGCGGCACGATCGTCATAGAGCGCCTGGAGGAGAACCGGGTGAAATGCACCTACCAGTTCTTCGCGGAGCTCGGTGGGATGCTCCCCGCCTGGATCGTGAACCTTGCCGCGAAGAGGCACCCGTACGAGACCTGCCTGGGAATGATGCGGCAGGGAAAGAAGGAGGTCTACTGGCGGAGGGCGAGGGCGGCGACGGGGGAGTAAGATATTCTTCTTGTCAAACGCGAATTGCATGGACGGGACCGCTCATGATCCCGCTCTTGATTTCACGGGGAGCGGTGTCATTCCGAGCCCCAGTTCCCCGATTAGTAGAAATCGGCTTCCCGCCAATCCCATAAGTTCCTCACGTGAAGAGAAGTTATGTTGTCCCCACCGGTAGTGATCATGTAGAGCTTTTGTCGCGCGGGTATTCGCCACGAGCCGTCCGGCGGAAAGAGGAAGAATGACCTATTCCTTTTCCTCCCTCAATTCCTTGACTTTTCCCGCCCGCGCGTATATCCGGTACAGGATGGTGCTTTGAGTAGAAGCGAATGCACGCGAATAACGATACCCTTTTCGCGTTTATTTGCGTTTATTCGCGGTTAATTATTTTTACAGTATCGAATTAACAAGCGTAGTGCTGATAATTACACGATACGCAACGAATATCTATTAACTGACTGCACTCTGAAACTCAAGAACCGTACCCGTGAACACGAGCGAGATCAGAGAGGTAACCGCCCGCGAGGGCCTTTCCCCCAACAAGAAGCTTGGGCAGAACTTCCTGTGCAGCGACGCCGTCGTCGAGCGCATCCTCGCGCACGCCGGGGTAACGCCCTACGACACGGTGCTCGAGATCGGTCCGGGGCTGGGCGCCGTCACGGAAGGCCTGTGCCGCGCCGCGCTCGGGGTGTACGCCGTGGAGATAGACGCGGGGCTCGCGCGCTTTCTAAAAACGCGCTTCGCACAGGAGCCCCGGCTCACCGTCATCCATGACGACTTCCTGAAGCACCAGCCCATCCCCGGAATCACGAAGGCCGTGGGAAACCTCCCGTACTACTGCTCCACCGAGATACTGTTCCGGCTTGCCGAGGAATATCGGACCCCCAAAATCTTCGTGATGCTCCAGCGTGAGATGGCCGAGCGCATCAGGGCCCTGCCGGGGAGCGGGAGCTACGGCGCCATAACGGTCACGCTGGGGGCTTTTTACGAGTCGGAGACGCTCTTCAAGATCGAGAAGACGGCGTTCTACCCGCAGCCAGAGGTGAGCTCCACCTTCATCGCGCTCACCAGGCGCGAAGATCCGCTGGTGGGCGACGCGCACATTGAAACCTTCCGCGCGCTCGTGAAGGCGGCTTTCTGGGGGCGCCGGAAGACCCTTGCGACGGCGCTCTCCGGCTCCCCGCACCTGTCCCTGGAGAAGGCCGCGGCCTCCGCGCTCGTCCGCGAAATGGGGCTTGACGAAAAGGTGCGGGGCGAAGACTGTTCGCCCGGTGACTTCGCCCGCATGGCGGAGCATTTAGCAAACCACGGTCCGAGCTGATTCCCCGGAACGCCTTTCAAGGGGGATAGGGTGATTGACGAGATGGGGAGATAACGGAATTAGATATTTCTTCTGGCAGAACAGGCCTTCATGTACTGGTGCTTGATCTGATGCATGATTGAAGGCGAGATGAATTTATAGAGATCAGTACGAAAAAGATGAGCAAACCGTGGAATTGGTGTTCTCCTGATACATATGAATACCCGATCCTCATCCCCCTCATCTCCTCTATCCCCCCATCTCCCTTTCCTTGTGCCGTTAACGCTTTGCATGGAATAATGTATGAAAAAAATTGACAACGAAACCTTCACGCGGCTGGTGCACACGCTGCAGAAGCCCGCGCGCTACTCGGGCGGAGAGGTGAACAGGATCGTGAAGGAACAGGCGGAGCTCCGCATGGCGCTCAGCTACCCGGACCTGTACGAGGTGGGGATGTCCAATCATGGTTTGCAGATCCTGTACGCGATCGCGAACGCGATCCCGGGCGTCGCCTGCGAGCGAGTCTTCGCCGTGCCGCCCGAGTTCGAATCACGCGCGCGCTCCCTTGGCGTGCCGCTCTTCACGCTCGAGACCAGGACGCCGCTCGCGGCGCTCGACATCGTGGGATTCAACCTGTCGCACGAGCTCCTGTTCAGCAACGTGCTGCAGATACTCGACCTGGGGGGCATCCCGCTTCTCGCACGCGGGCGCGGCGCGGATTCTCCCATAATCATCGCGGGCGGCGAGGCCGCGTCCAATCCCGCGCCCATGGCGGACTTCGTGGACGCATTTTTCATAGGCGACGGCGAAGAGGGGATCGCCGACATCGTGCAGTGCGTGCTGAACGGGAAGAGGGCGGGCATGGTTCGCTCCGACATCATTACCGCGCTTGGAGGCATACCGGGGGTCTATCTGCCCTCCGCGCACACGGAGGTGTGGGGGGCCGAATCGCTTACCGCCGTGGATGGGCCGCGCGTCCGTAAAAGGACGTTTCGCGCGGACTCGCCCCTGGACCCGGTGCGGCCGGTCGTTCCCAGCATGAGGATCGCGCAGGAGCGCGCCGTCGCGGAGCTCTCGCGCGGGTGCGCGAATCTCTGCAAGTTCTGCCACGCGGGCTACTACGACCTCCCGTGCCGGAACCACAAGCCGGATTCCATGAGAGAGCGCATTCTCCGGACGCTCGCGAACACCGGCTACAACGAGCTCACGCTCACGTCGCTGTCGATATCGGACTACCCGTATTTGAACGAGCTCCTGGAGGACGTGCTCCCCTGGCTCACGCGCAAGGGCGTGTCCATCGCGCTGCCCTCGCTCAGGGTGGACCTGGCCACGCTCCCGCTCATCGAGCGCATCAGCGAACTCAGGAAAAGCTCACTCACCTTCGCGGTGGAGTCGGCGAGCGAAAAGATGCGCCGCCACGCGCACAAGAACCTCTCGAACGAGGACCTGATGGCCATCCTCGACACCGTGTTCCAGAAGGGATGGCGCACCATAAAGCTCTACTTCATGATAGGCCTTCCCGGCTGCGAGCGCATCGACGAGGCGGAGGCGACCGTGGAACTTTTAAAGCAGATCAACGCGATCTCGCGGGGAAGGAAGGAGATCAACGTGACGGTGTCGCCGTTCGTGCCAAAGCCGCACACGCCCTTCCAGTGGGAGCGGCAGATGGGACGCGAGTACCTTGTCCGCGTGATAAGCTCCATCAAGCGAAGCGTTACGCGCAACGTCACGATCAAGAACCATGATGTGGACTCCTCGCTCCTGGAGGGGCTCTTGGCGCGCGGCGATGCGCGCATGGGGAAGGTGATCCTCGCCGCCTACCGGGACGGTGCGAGGCTCGATTCCTGGAGCGAGCACTTCAAGGTGGCGACGTGGAACCGGGCGCTCGAGGCGCACCTGCCGGACCGCGCACGCCTCATGGACGCGCGGCCCGAGGACGCCGTGTTCCCGTGGAGCGCTGTGGAGACGGGATTTGAGCCGCTCGTAAGGCACAAGAAGGAGCGGGGCCTGCCAGCGGGAAGAAAGCTCAAGGCCGCCGGCGCGGACGAAAAGGGCGGGCAGGCGCCGGGCGAGGCGATGAAAGACTTCGCGCGCACCTACGAGACGAAGCTTCGCGCGCGCTCTCTCTTCGAAAAGACCGGCGACGCTCGCTTCATCCCGCACATAGATTTCATGGAGATCATCAAGCGCGCCCTCAGGATGGCCGAGGCCCCGGTGACGAGCACGCAGGGCTTCAACAAGCGCGAGAAGATCTCGCTGGGATACCCGCTTTCGGTTGGGGTTGAGAGTCTGTCCGAGCCCTGCGACATAGAGCTCTACGAGAATGCGGATTTGAAAAGCTTGCTGAAGGAGCTGAATACCAGGCTCCCCGAGGGCATTGCGGTGAAGGCGCTTCGCATCCTCGATGGAAAGGAATCCCTGCAGGCGATCACCGCCGGCTTCGAGTACCGGCTCGAAACCGCGGAACCGGCGCTCGTGCAGGCGATGGCGCAAAATCTCGAAAGGCGCATTCCTCTCACACGTCAGGGCAAATCGGGCACAAAGGAGGTGCCGTTCGAGGTCGCGATACTCGAGCACCGTGCCGCGGACAACGGCGTGATGCTCGTCATCCCCGCTGGCGGCGAAAACGCGGTGAGGATCGACGACATGGCGGCGGCGCTCGCGGGCGTGCCGAAGGACGAGCTGTACCGGATCAGGATCGTGCGGGTGAAGCAGTTGATGAAGGACGGGGAGGGATTAAAGGAAATAATGTAGCCCCCCGCGGCCCCCGCACCCCCGGAGGGGGCAAGGATTATTGGAAATAAGCCTGTCCCGGGTTCGCCTCTCATGGGAGATGATGAGGTGGAAAGTGATGGGGGAGATGAAGTATTTAGGTGTAGTAGTTAGGACTTCATCTGACACTTGCCAGTATTTCTTATGCATTCTC
>CALMJO010000681.1 GCA_937864375.1 uncultured Spirochaetota bacterium | reverse complement strand
CGCCGCCTCGATCGCGGCGTTGAGCGACAGCAGGTTGATCTGGTCCGATATGTCCTCGATGATGTTCACGGTGTCCTGCACGTTCTGGAACTGGGAGGTGGCGCTTGACATCCCGGAGAGCGCACTCTGAATGTCGGCGCGGGACTTTTCGACCATTTTGTTGAGCTCGTCGCGGATGGCGAGGGCTTCACCCATCTTCTCCCCGGCAGTGTTAACGATCCGGTAGAGGGTTTCCATTTCGCCGGCGACCTTCTGCGTGAGGTCCACCTGCTGCCTGGCCATGGTGTATACGCCCTCGCCGCTCGCGGTGATCTCCTCCACGGTGGAGGTGACCTCTTCCAGTGATGCGGCCTGGGACTGCGCGTTGTTGGAAAAGCTGTCCGTGGTCGCGGCCATCTGCTCGGTCGACGAGGCGAGCCTCACGGCGACGCCGTTCGTCTGTTCCAGTATGTTCTGGATGTCCTCGGCCTGCCTGCGGCTCTCCGCCAGCGACTCCTGGATGAGCAGGTGGGATTTTATGTTCACGGAGAGGATCTGCAGCGATATGCCCGAGGCGATAGTGGTCGAGATGAGCAGGTCGGTCATTATCTCTATCGCCTGCGCGGGAGTGAATATTTCCGCGGATTTGAAGTAGAGGCAGTAGATGACTATCATGACGAGATTGACGAGCGAATAGATCGACAGGGAGATGCGGTTCGTGACGCTCGTCGCCATGGCGATGATCGCGAATATGTACACCATGGAATACATCGGTGTGACCGAGGCCCTGGTCGCGGTATTCTTGAAGAGTATGAACCATATGCCGATCGTCGCGGGGACCAGCATCAAATGGGCGGCGGTATCCAGATGGCCCCTGCGGATGAACAGGTTGGCAACGATCATCACCACCTCCATGACGACCACCAGGCCCACGGCCGCATTAAAGCCTTTCTGCTGTATGAAGATAAGGGCGATGCCGAGCAGGCCCATGGCGACGAAAATGATCACGGTAAGGGCCACCAGCAGCTTGGCCTTCTGCTGCTCGCGGTAGCTGGAATGCTCGTAGTGTGAGAAGAAAAACCTGTTGAGTGCAGCCTTCATGTCCATCCTCCTGTTACAGGGCCGTGCTTCTATATTTAGTTACTCAACTAATATAATACCTCTGCCGTATTGATCAAGCACATTTCCGTCAGTAATCGTAGCACGAAACCGTCCATTATGGGAAGCTTTTTTCCCGCCGCACGCCGCCGGAAGCCGTCATTTCATCCCGAGCGGCTCTCCCCGTTCGAGCTTGGCAATGAGCTCGGCGAGCCTCTTCCTCCGGGTCGCCTCTTTTTTTGCGGAGAGCACCCACCGCATGTACGTCGCGCGCGTCGACGGCGGGAGCTTCTCGAGGCATTCCCGCGCCCCGGGCGACGCGTCGATCGATTCGCGCGCCCAGCCGGGGACCTCCGGGGCCGTGCGCGCGCCCTGCGCGGCCAGGTTTTCCAGGTCCACTCCCGCGAGCGTGGCCATGCCGGCGGGCGCCATCTTTTCCTCGGCGATCATTTTCAGGGCCCTGCGCGCGTTGGTGGGCGACCAAAGGCTCTTTGCACGGCGCGGCATGAAGCGCTGCGCGTAGCAGGCCTCGTCGATCTTGCGCACCAGGTTGTCGATCCACCCGAAGCAGACCGCCTCTTCCACCGCCTCCTCGTATCCCATGGATGGGATGCCGGCGTTCATTTTATAGAAGAGGACCCAGACGAGCGTTTCGGACGCGTGGTTGTTCTCGAGCCACTGGCGCCACTTTTCCCTGTTTTCGAAGAATACCGGGTATATCGAGCTCATGATAAATTTGTCCGATCAGCGGCGAAACGCATCCGTCGTCCGGTCCGTCGCACAGGATCGCCGGCAGGCGGATCGGCCCCCCCCATCCTCCGCCGCCTTTCGCGGATTTAACCAGCGCCTTGCGTTCTCCGACGGGAGGGAATTCATGCAGTATATTTTACGCGGGAGATTTATCAATAAAAAAAGGGGCATTGCTGCGTGCGGATATGCGGGTTTGCCGGTTTCAACCGTCGGTTTCAGGCGGATGTCGGTTCGTACCGGCGGCTACTTTGCAGCTCCGCTGCCATTCTTTAAACTGCCGAGCGCGGCGAGCACCTTTTCCTGCGCGGCGGTTATGTCGGCGATATCGGGCGGGTAGTGGAGAAAGCTCGTGAGGTCCTCGACCAGGAGATCGCGCGCCCGGGGGCTCAGGCTTTCGCACATCCGGTTGATGACGCTGCCGCTCGCGCCCGAGAGCGCGATGATGAGCGCCTGCGTGTCGATCTCGTGAAGGACCTTCGCTATGTCGTCCTTCGAGAGCTCGTGTATGGGGCCTTCCAGGAGCGCCGTTTCGGATGCGAGGGGCGGGCGTTCGCTGAAGCGCGCGAGGATCTTCGCGGTGGTGCCTTCGTAGTCTTCCTCGCAGCAGGCGGCGATGGTATCCGCGAACGTCTCGCTGAAGAAAACCGACAGCAGGTCCTTCATGGTGTGGGGGATGGTTCCGCTCTGGATCATGAGCATTCCCTCGAGCATGAGAACGCGCTCGAGCAGCTCCCGTCCGCGGTAGCCCTGCGTGAGTATCTGCAGCTCTAGCGCCTTGCGTACGAGCTCGGGGTCGGTGCCGTTGACGATGAGCGCGAGCCCGGTTTTGAGAAAGGGGTGTCCCAGGGAGTCTATCTCGTCTTCAAGGGCGAGCAGACCGTCGCGCCTCGCCTTGAGGCCAAGGTTCATGAGCCTGGGGATGAGCCGCGCGCACGCGTTGAGCTCTTCGCCGGTGCAGGTAATTCGTTCTGAAAAATTCCAGTCGTAGATCATGCTTCCTCACTCGGGATCGGGGCATTGTTCCTGTTTAAGTTATCGGCAATCCTCATTATATACGCTACTCAATGGATGCATATAAAGCACTTAAAGGGCATTTTTCAACACAGTTGGGCTTTTTTAGCATAATGCTACTTTCCACGTCAATAAAAAAGCCACTGAAAAAGGTTTTTTTTACTATAGGCCCGTCGCCGGCCGGAAACGATATTTCAGGCTTGAATTTTTGGACCGGTGCACATCATTCTTGCCGGGCGGAGGAGCCATGACGGCGGGCGGGGAAAAAGCGATGCGTTGGGCAAAACGCGCGGCGGTTGCGGGATGCGCGCTGCTGGTCGCGTGTGCGGGCATCAACCTGTATGTTGGCGTGACAGCGAGGGGTTCGATCTGCGCACCGTCGGAAACCCCCGCGGACGCCGTGGCGGTGCTGGTTCCCGGCGCCATGGTGTATTCGAGCGGTGCTCTCTCGCACGTGCTGGAGGACAGGATCGAAACGGCGCTCGCGCTTTATGAAGCCGGAAGGGTCAAAAAATTCCTGCTCTCGGGCGATCATGGCACCAGGCGCTATGACGAGGTCAACTCCATGAAAAAATACCTGATCGCGAAGGGAGTGCCGCCCCGCGATATATTCCTGGACCATGCCGGCTTCGAGACCTACGACAGCATCTACCGCGCGAAGGAGGTCTTTGGGGCCTAAAAGCTCGTGATCTCCACCCAGCGCTTCCACATTTACCGCAGTCTCTACATCGCGCGCGCGCTCGGCGTGGACGCAACGGGAGTCATCGCGGACCGGCGCGTGTACCGCACCTGGCCGCTGAACGAATTCCGGGAGTTCTTTTCCCGCATCAAGGCGTTTTTCAAGACCATGCTCCTGCCGCCGCCCAAGTTCCTGGGAAAGCGGATTCCCATCGGCGGCGACGGCAGGGCGAGCTGGGACTGATGATTGCTACAGGCGCACCTCGAGCGCGCACGACACCGAGTGGAAATAATCGAGGTGACTGTTGAGGTAGTGCGCGTAATCTCCTGTGCGGTCCGTCATGAGCAGCGTTCCCGAGAAACGGTACTCGAATCGAAGGCCGCTTTGTACGGCGCCCGCGGTGAAGTTGTACAGGAGACCGATCGATCCTCCCGGCGACAGGATTCCCATTCCAAGGTACTTGTTGTTTCCCGCGGCCGCCTTTGCGTTTGAAATGTAGGTCGTGTCATGGTAATAATCGTACCAGTTCATGCGGGCATGCCCGTACCCCGCATATGCCTCCAGGCCAAGGAGAAGGTTGAGACCGGGGCGCGTCGCCTGGAGAAAATTGTTCACGCCAAAGCCCACGCAGTAAGATTTGAGGCTGATCACCTGCGGCGTCGATTCGCCGATCACCTCGCCTTCGTCGGGATTCCCCTCCTCGTCGATCTCGGTGTAGCTG
>CALMJO010000680.1 GCA_937864375.1 uncultured Spirochaetota bacterium | reverse complement strand
GCATATAACGTGCCGAAAATAAGAATTTTTAATAAAAAATGATTAAAATTCCCCGAATCAGTCCGACAATATAGAAGGGACATAATAATAACAAGGGGGACGGACCAATGGCGCGTAAAATGAACAGCTTCAAGAGTCAGCTCAAGAAGTACCTGGCCATAAAGGGGCTCGACATAGTAATCTACCTCCATAACGGATCGATGGTTGAACTGAACAAGAACAGGTCGCTGGTCAAGGACGATATCGTCATCTACGACAAGAACAACCGCGAGATGCGCATCCCCATCTCCCTCATCAAGGCCGTGGATCTTTTCGCCGCCTGATGATTACGTGCCGGGCGACCACCCCAACACGACAGCCCGCTGTCGTGTTTTTCATTTCATGCCCCGATCATGTCCGATTTATCGATTGACAACAGCATTACGCATCACTAGATTATCACCGTTAACCCGCGCTGCCGCCGGCCAGAGAAGCGGGTTTCTGCACGGCGTTCCATGCGCAATTCGCGTTTTCCTTGTGTATTTTTGTAACATGTGCGGCATAAAGAGATCATTCTTTAAAGAGGGTTCCGGGGTTTGTAGGCTACATGCAGAACATCAAGTATCATCTGGTGAATTCCGTATCAGTGCTTGTCTTTTCCTTTCTGCTCGCGACCACAATTAACCAGTTCTTCAGCATGAGCGTCAGCTTTGTCCCGGGCAGGCAGTCCGGCAAGGCGCAGGCGCGCGCAAGCGAGGGAGCGTCCCGCGGTTTCGAGGAATACAAGACCATGCTTGATGCGGGGTTCTTCAAGCTCGCCGGCGCCGATTCCTCGAAGGGCGACGGGAGCCCGTCGGTCTCCAGCGAGGTCGCGGACCTCCAGCTCCTGGGCACCATTACCGGCGTTCCTGCGATCTCGAAGGCGCTCATAAAGAAGTCCTCGGAGAAGGGCCCGGACGTGTTCCCGCTCTGGGGAAACGTCTACGGCAATATCCTCGTGGGGATCGACAACTCCAAGGTGGTCCTGCTCACCACTCAAAAGAAATATGAAGTGCTCGACATGTTCGCGCCGCCAAAAAAGCCCGCCGCCCCCGGCAAGACCTCGTCCGCGGGCGGCGGCGGCCGCGTGAAGCAGAACATAAGCCGCTCCGAGCTGCAGCAGAAGGTGCTTAACGACATGGATAACGCTCTCAAGGGGATCAAGGCCGGTCCTCACCGGGTCGACAACCGCATCGAGGGCTACAAGCTCTTCCGGGTCCAGAACGACAGCATCCTCTACCGCCTGGGGGCGCGCAACGGCGACATCGTCAAGCGCGTAAACGGGCACCCGATCGACAGCACGGAAAAACTGATGGAAATGTGGAAAAACATACAGGGCGAATCGCGCATCAACGTGGATCTCGAGCGCGACGGCCAGTTGATGAACTATGAATTCTCGATCACCGAATAACATTCCAGGGGAGCAGACACCATGAGGAAATCCTTCACATCCGGCAGGATCATGCTCTTAACGCTCGTGATGGTACTGGGCGTGGGAACCCAGTTCAGGGTGTTGTCGCAGCAGCCCGAGGAAAGCAGGGAGGCCCGGCCCGCCGAGGAAGAGACAAAACCCGCCGAAAAGCCGTCCGACAAGCCCGCGGCAGACGACGCCTCCGTGAAGAAGGTACAGGTCGAAACGGTACAGAAGACCGCGCAGCCGGCAGACGCCGTCAAGAAGGACGACCAGAAGGCCGCGGCGCCAAAGGCGCCGGACCAGACCAAGTACTTCACCCTCAACTTCAAGGATGTGGAGATCTCCGAGTTTCTCAACATCATGAGCCAGCTCATCGAGAAGAACATCGTCATCGACGAAAAGGTGAAGGGCAAGATCAGCATCACCTCGGCCAAGCGCATACCGGTGGACCAGGCCTACGACATCATGAAGTCCATACTCGAGGTAAAGGGCTTCGCCGTGGTCGAATCGGAAAACATGATCAAGGTGCTTCCCATCAAGGAGGCCATCAAGAAGAACGTCGAGATCATCCTCGACGAAAAGAAGAAGCTCCCCTCGGACACGGATAAAACGATCACCTATCTCCTCGACGTGGAATATGCCAACGCGAACGAGATTGCCAACATCCTGAAGGCGCTCAAGTCCGGTAACACCGACATCGTGGTGTACGCGCCGCTCAACACCGTCATCTTCACCGGGACCTCGTCCGAGATCAACGGGCTCGTCCAGGTGGCGCGCCAGCTCGACCGTAAGATCGACGAGCTCAAGGACGACAAGGCGAAGCACGGGAACATCCACGTCGTCCACCTCGAGAACGCGGACGCCGAGCAGCTGGGCGCCGTCCTGGCGCGCATCCCCTTCTCCGACGCAGCGAAGATCGACACCTCGCCGCTCCACCAGGACCATCCGCAGACCGACGAGAAAAAGCCGGGCGAAGCCAAGCCAAAGCCCGCGAACGTGCAGCCCGCGCAGCAGAAACCCACGGCGAAGCTCTCCATCGTCGCGAACAAGGAGACCAACTCCCTCATCATCACCGCCACGCAGGAGGAGTTCAACGAGATCAAGCGCGTCATCAAGGAGCTCGACATCGTGCGCGAGCAGGTCCTCATCGAGGCGCTCATCGTGGAGGTTTCGGCCGAAAACGGATGGGGGCTTGGCATCGACTGGATGCTGGGCGGCCAGTCGGGATCGAACCTGTTCGGCGGGTCCTCGATCATGGGCGGCGTGCCGAACTACTCGGTCCCGTCGGCCATTTCAGGGAAGAAAATCGCCGTGCCGCTGGCGACCGGCATGCAGATCGGCTACCTGAGCGACACCGACATGCTCGGCTTCGTCCTGTTGAACGCGACCGGCACCGACAAAAACTTCAACATCCTGTCGACTCCCCAGATTCTTACCATAGACAACCAGGAGGCGGAACTGAACGTGGGCGAGGAGATCGCGGTGCCCACGAACAACCGCATCAGCGACACGGGCGTGGCGTTTTACACGTATGAATACAAGTCCGTGGGGGTGAAGCTCAAGATCACGCCGCACATCACGAAGG
>CALMJO010000679.1 GCA_937864375.1 uncultured Spirochaetota bacterium | reverse complement strand
AGCATTCCTGGCGCGAAAAGGTGAAGGCAAGGAGCACATACGCGAGTATGTTACACAAAGCTTCGGCTACGACCTCACCGAGCCGATAGCGAGCATCCGTACTTGGTACCGCTTCGACGTTTCATGCCGGGGCTCGGTGCCGCAGGCGATCACAGCCTTCCTGGAATCGCACGATTTCGAGGATGCGATCCGACTGGCGGTATCGATCGGCGGTGACAGTGATACCATTGCCTGCATTGCTGGAGGTATTGCGCAAGCTTTCTATGGGGAAGTCCCCTCTGCAATGGAAGAGAAGGCATTATTTCTCCTGGATCCGGTGCTACGGGAAGTGGTGGATGTGTTCAGGAAGAGTTATAAATGCTGAATTGGGATTATCAAAAACACTCAAATGGCTCCTTTGCAATGTGAGTATAGCTTATCGCTAAGATATAATGAATACTATTTCGCCCATACCCCAAACGAGCTGCCCACGAATGTCGTGGGCATGGGAACATGCACCAGGACACGCAAGCGCCTGCAGCTCTCCATGGAGCCGTACGGCTCTTCATTGGAAATCATGGTAATAGACCATGATGGCAAAAAATTCTTGACAAGACAGTTATTATGGTATACATGGTAAACAATAAATGCGAAATCATGGGGGTAATTACCAGACGATGCCCATGAAGCAAACTTGGTGCAGCGCCATTTCCGGGCGCTTTCTTCATCAGAGAAGGTATACTAGGTATACAAAAAGCAGGTATGCCGGACTGAATTCGTGCTAAATTGCACCACCGGACCATGGTGACGACGGTGAGAGTTCGCATTTGTGTAAGCTTCAAGAAGTCCTGATTTAAACACCAAATTTCTGAAGGGAGGTTGTATGAAAGAGTACAAGATCAAACCGCTTTTGAGCGGATTTTTCCACATGGACTGGGGGAACGTCTGCGCCCCGCTCCTGGGAGGATACGTTGCAGACCTTCCCATTTTCTTTTTCCTGATAGAAGGGAACGGCGAACAGATTATCGTCGATACGGGATTCAATCCTGAAACGACCGCGGGAAAATTCGTGTTCAACCCTGTGCCCCGTAAACCGGATGAGGAACCGCTTGCCGTGCTCAAGCGTAATGGCGTGGATCCGGACAGCATCAAGAAAGTCATAATCACCCACCTGCATCACGATCACACGGGAAATATGAAGCTGTTTAAAAATGCTCACTTCTACGTCCAGGAAGCTGAATTGCTGGAAACCACGTGGCCGGTGGGAACTCAGGCAATAGGTGTCGCTAAAGAGGACTGGATTGACCTGGTTCCCAGATTCAGGCTACTCAACGGCGACTTTCACTTCGCGGACGGAATCGACCTCATCCTCGCACCAGGACACACGGCGGGTCACCAGGCGGTAATGATTAATACGAGCAAGGGGAAGGCAATTCTCCTGGGAGACGCGGCCTACCTGCTGGGGGGATTCGCGAAACGTTTTCCAAATCGATTCGCAGACCTGATTCAAAAAACGGTGTCCGTAAAGCATGCCTCAATCGATTTTACGGCGGAGAGTGCGCAGAAGGACATCGCCAATGTTTTTGGGGCGCGGTTCGGCGGCCTTTTTGGTCCATGCATACTTAATCCGGGCCAGAATGTCCAGTCCCTGAACAAGTTGGACCTCATGGCGGACATTCTTCTCCCGAGCCATGACGTGGCCATGCTGAAATGGAAGGTGATCCCTGACGATTACGATTTGTTTGACGAAGAAGTGCGTTAAGTAGGACTTTTTCAAACGGCCCGGGGAAACAAATTTCCCGGGCCGCCTTCATTATTGGATCATTCTTCAGGAGGTATAAGCATGAAGGCGGTACATTTGACCGAGTACGGTGCGGCGGAGAATATGAAAATTGTTGGAATTCCCGTGCCCGAACCGGCTGAGAACGAGGTCCTGATTAAGGTGCACTCCGCGAGTGTAATCTTTGCCGACATTCTCATGCGCAGGGGCGATTACCCCGCGCTGCCTGCTTCCCTGCCTTTTGTTCCGGGCAGAGAGGTCGCGGGAATCGCAGAGCGGGTCGGATCAAAAGTGACGTCGATCAGGCCGGGAATGCGCGTGCTGGGGCAGATGCACACGGGCGCATACGCGGAATATGCAAAGACTACCGAAGACCAGGTCTTTGCGCTTCCCGAAAGGGTGGATTATTTCCAGGGGCTTGTATACTTCGCAAACCTGCGTGTTGCGTACATGGTGTATTATGTATTCGGCAAAGTCCAACCGGGGCAAACAATACTTATACATGCTGCATCGGGCGGTGTCGGGTCGCTCATCATTCAGATTGCGAAGAGAAAAGGGAACAATGTGGTTATCGCACTGGGCGAAACGGACGAGAAGCTCGATTTCTGCAGGGCTGTCGGCGCCGATCACGCCATAAACACCTCGAAATCCGACTATGTAAAAGAAGTGATGCGGATAACGAATGACCAGGGCGTGGACGTTTCCTTGAACAGCGTCGGGGGGCCGACTCTCGAGACTGATCCCGACGCGATAAAGCCGCTCGGACGTTGGGCGATATTCGGATACGCCGCGGGGAAGGGAAGGATCGATCCCTTCAAGCATTTCCTGAAATCGCTGACCATCACGGCATCATCCATCTATACCTACATGTTCCGGGAAGAGACCCGGCATGCCATGGATTATTTAAAAAAGTGGTTAAATACCGAGGATGATCTTCTCTCGGTCACGAAAACCTTCCCGCTCGAAGAGATAATCCAGGCGCATCACTGGTTTGAGGATCAGCATTCTATTGGAAAAATCGCTGTCGTGATGGAGCCATGAGCTCGGTTTCACCCGAATGGGGCCGCTATGTAGACGGTCGGACATTCGTTGGCACGGGATAACGCTTGACAGGGGAGATTGTAACGTATACTAAGTAAACATTATGAATGAAAAGAATGGATATTTTGAGCTTGGCGATCTCTTTTATCGCGTAATAAGCAAGTACATGGCTTCCGAACGGATTCCCAAGGATTTTGGCGTTAAGCAGAAATTGTACCCCTCGGAGATTCACATGATCCACGCGATCGGCAAAAACAGCGGGATCAACGTGACGGATCTGGCGGCCTATCTGGGAATCACGAAGGGGGCGGTCCCCAAGATGGTAAGCAAGCTGAAAGCCAAGAGGCTCGTGGAATCGTTCAGGAGCAGCGAAAACAGGAAAGAGGTGTACCTGCGGCTTACCGACGAAGGCAGGAAGGCCCAGCGGGGATACCTTCAATACCACAGGGATAGAAACGCGTACTTGAAAAAGTTCTATAACAAGCTTTCCGGTGATGACGTTGAGCTGATTAAAAAGGTGTTGAACGAGATGGAGCGGTTTGCGGACAGGATACTCGAGGGCTGAGCGCCATCGACACGCGATGATCGCATGCGCGTGTCAGATACGTTAAAGTGGTGTAATTATACCGGATTCGCGAGAGTGTGCTCAATGTATGGCAAAGAACTGGATTTGTTTGTCATAATCGGAATGCAGTTCGCGTTCTTCGGGTTCGGGCTCTGCATTCTTCAGACCCTGACCATATATTTTTCCCCGCAGCGAAGATCGGCCGCCGCCATCTTCTTCTATCTCTGCAACAGCATTTACCTGCTCGATTTTGGGCTGTACCTTGCCGGCGTACCGCAGCGGTATCCTCACGCGGCATTCCTGCTGTTGACATGCCTTTTCATGATCGGGCCCGCAAATCTCTTCTATTACCATGATCTGCTTTACGATAAGATCGCACTTCCGTTCAATGTATGGTATCACCTAATCCCGGCCTTCGCCTGTTTCCTGTTCGAGCTGTTTTTCCTTTTTCAGCCTACCGAGATACAACTCGCATACCTCTCCATTTTCTCGGACAAGAACCCGACGTCGAATCCCGCACTCATTGTCCTTGCGGCATCGACCATCCACATGAGCATTTACTATATATACGTAATGAAGATCATCATATCCGACATCAACGGCAGCAGATCGAAAAATGAGTTTCGATTCATCCTCTACCTCTCGATGGCCATATTCTTGAACGTCCTTGTTTTCATGTTCGGATTTATAAGCGGGCGGGTGCATATTTTTGCAGCCGGCTGCATGATGAACGCCATGATACATGTTTCCATCTACATCGCCGTCCGGGTGCACCCGAAGTTTTTTTCAAATCTAAGGGGAGAGATACGAACCAAGCGGTACCAGAGGACCATGCTCAAGGGGCTCGACACCGATATCGTCAGCAACCGCTTGATGGAGATCATGGGCGATAAAGAGGTGTTCATGGACAGCGAGATTACGCTCCAGATACTCGCGAATAAATTATCGCTGACCACCCACCAGCTTTCTCAATTGTTGAATGAACGCATGAATACCAGCTTCTGGGATTTCATCAACAGGTTCCGGATCGAGGAGGCCAGGAAGATGATGACACAGAACCCGGAAGCGAGCATCATCTCGACCTGCTACAGGGTGGGGTTCAACAACAAATCATCGTTTAATGCGGCGTTTAAGAAATGGGCCGGAATGACTCCGACGGAATTCAGGAATAACATTGAAAAGCTCAAGCCTGCCGGCACGGTTGCAGAATAACTTAAGATTGATCCGCCTTCATTCACCCTTAATTCAAGTCGCCATGCCCGTATGTAGAAAATGCACCCTGGTCGCAGGGTCGTATCCTGTAAAGATACTAAAGATTCACATGGAACATGCAAAGAAGTAAATTCTTATAAGTTCATACTATATGATTGATGCTGCCGGGCTTGCCCTACGGTTGAATTCTATCTTTCCTGCAACTGACCAACATTGGTTTTCACGCGCGATCATCATGCTAATTGCGGCCCATAATCGCTTCACGGAAAAATTCAAATCCTGGTAAGTAGTTATAAGTCCGGTCGACAAGTCTGTGGGCACTGTGTATCTATTTGTCATGTTGAAGCGAATCAATCAAAGCCGGATTCGCAGGTGAAATTAAAATATCGTAGGAGGCGATGCCATGGCATTCGAAAACGCTGAGGAGCTTTACAAGATTTTTGCAATAACAGTGGACAAAATAAAAAACGACAAAGCGCTCAACGACAAATTGAGCAATCTCGGCATGACGCTGCAGCTCAAGGTTCCCAACATCGACGCAATTATTACAATAGAATGTAAAGGCGACCTGGTGGCCAGCTTTGGCCCTTCATCGATACAGCCTGATACCACCACGATCAACAACGATGACATATTCGTCAAGTTCTGGCAGGGGAAGCTCAACCTGATGATCGCGATCACCAAGGGGCAGGTGAAAACACAGGGGGCGATCACTAAGACGCTCAAGCTGCTCCCGGCAATAAATCCCGTGTACAAGATGTTCGCCCAGGCGCTCAAGGAAGGGGGACGCGAGGACCTGGTAATCAAGTAAAGCATGTAAGGCATGGCGTTGATTTTCAGCACAGTCGACCGTGCCATATCAATTGAACTATTTTGCAGCAAGGAGGAAGCGTCGTGACATTGAAAAACGAACAACTTCTCAGCATGTATGAAACGATGTACAAGATAAGGAAGTTCGAAGAAAAGGCGTCGGAACTTTTCGCAGATTCGCTGATTCCGGGTTTCGTGCACCTGTACATCGGCGAAGAAGCGGTCGCCGCGGGAGTCTGCTCAAACCTTTCAGACAAAGATTACATCACCAGTACGCATCGCGGACACGGGCACGTAATCGCAAAGGGGGCAGACCTGAATAAAATGATGGCAGAACTTTTCGGAAAGGCGGACGGGTACTGCAAGGGAAAGGGCGGTTCCATGCACATCGCCGACGTGGACAAGGGAATCCTCGGCGCGAACGGAATCGTCGGGGGAGGACACGCGATATCGACGGGAGCCGCGCTCGCCTGCAAGATGCAGAATACCGGAGGAGTGGCAATCTGCTTTTTCGGGGACGGAGCCAGCAATCGCGGGACCTTTCATGAATCGATAAACCTCGGGGCGCTGTGGAAATTGCCGGTGTTATACGTGATCGAAAACAACCTTTGGGGAGAGTTCTGCCCGGTTGAGCAATCGTGTTCCGATACCAACCTGTGCGGGCGGGCGCGCGCCTACGGCATTCCCGGCGAATGCGTGGACGGCAATGATGTGCTCGCGGTCTGTGAGGCTGCCGGAAAGCTGATCGAGCGGGCAAGAAAGGGCGAGGGGCCGTCCATCCTGGAATGCCTCACCTGGAGACACCATGGTCATTTCGAGGGCGACCCGGCTGATTACAAGGATCCGGCACAGCAGGAGGCGTGGCTCGCAAAGGATCCCATCCCGCGTTTCAGGAGCCATCTCATCGAAAAGGCTAAGATAGCAACGGCAGCCGTCGAGGAAATCGAGACACGCATCAATGGCATGGTCGAGGAAGCGGTAGCCTTTGCGCAGAACAGTCCGGATCCGGATCCGTCCAGTCTGCTCGACGATGTATACGCATGAGTCAAAGGAGGAAAAGATAATGGAAGAGAGATCACTCTGGTTTTCCCAGGCAATCTGTGAGGCGCTTCAGCTGGAAATGAGGCGCGATCCCAAAATATATGTGGCGGGCGAAGATATCGCCCTTGGCGGCGCGTTCGGCGTTACGAACGGTCTCGTCGAGGAATTCGGCTCCGAGCGGGTATTGGGCACCCCCATCAGTGAAACCGCCATTCTGGGTCATGCCGTGGGCGCCGCGATGGCGGGGATGCGGCCCGTGGTTGAAATGCTGTTTTCCGATTTCCTATTCGTTGCGGGCGACGAACTGGTCAACCAGGCGGCGAAAATGCGTTACATGTTCGGGGGAAAGGCGAAGGTGGCGATCGTCGTGAGG
>CALMJO010000678.1 GCA_937864375.1 uncultured Spirochaetota bacterium | reverse complement strand
GTACTGCTCCATTTCGATCCGCACGTTCGGGTTTTCGCCCTTCTCGATCAGGGGCAGGAAGCGTGCGTATGCCGCCATGACCTCGTCCAGGGATTCGGGCGTCATGATCTCTTCCAGCTTCTCGTGCATCGCCTCCTCGGCGGGCACGCCGCGCAGTTTGAGAGAGGCGGGACTGATGTAGGTGAATTTCAATTCCGGGTCGAGGGTGAATATGATGTCGTCGGTGTTTTCGGCAAGCAGCCTGTAGCGCTCCTCGCTCCGGCGGATGGCCTCCTGTGCCCGCTTGCGCTCGGTGATGTCGGTGGTGATCGCGAGCCCCCCCGCCGGTTCCCCCTGCGCGTCCCTGAGGAGGATCATCGTGTTTTCGTATGCGATCGTCTCCCCGTTCTTATGGTATCCCTCGACCTCGAGCGTGTAGGACAGGTCGCGGCCGTCCCTGCGGTACTTCCCCTCGAGCGCATCAACAAAGATCTTCGCCGTGGCCTCGATTGATTTCGGAGTGAGCGTGCGCTCCAGCGGCATTGAAAGGTACTCTTCCTGCGTGTAGCCCATGACCGTGAGGCAGGAGGGGCTCACGTAGGTGCACTTGAGGCTCATGTCCCAGATGGTCACCATGCTCGGAATCGCAGTGACGATCTGGCGGAATTTCTCCTCGCTCTCCTGCAGCGCCCTTTCGGTTTGCTTCCTGTCGCTGATGTCGCGCGAGACGCCCAGGAAGCCCGTGAGCGTTCCCCCCGCATCGCGGATCGTCTTGATAGAGGACTCGACCCACACAGGCGAACCGTCCTTCCGGAGCACCTCGTATTCCAGGAGGGTGGCCATGTCGCCGCCCTTCTCGATCTCGGGGAGGCGCCGCGCGTATTCGTCCATGATTATCTTCTGGGAGCGCTCGGGCATGTTCATCGTGAAGGGGTTGCTCATGGCTTCTTCAGTCGTGTATCCCGTAAGCTTGAAGTTCGCCGGGCTCAGGTAGGTGAAGTTAAGGCCGATGTCGGTGGTCCAGATCACGTCGTCGCTGTTCTGCGCGATGAGCCGGTACCGGGCCTCGCTCTCCTGGAGCGCTGTCTTCGCCGCTTCGCGCTCTGCCTCCGCGCTCTTGCGCTCGGTGATGTCCGCCGTCAGGCCCATCACCCCCGTGATCTCGCCGTGCTCGTCGCGCAGGAAGGTGTAGGTGCTCTCGAAGATCGCCGCCGTTCCGTCCTTCAGGAACGCGGTCTGCTCGATCGTCATCACGCGGTTGGGGTCGCTTCCCTCCACGTTTTCCAGGGCTATGCACTCGCTGAAGGCGACGTTGAACGCGTCCCGCGACGCGGGTGAGAGAAACCGGTCCAGCGTCATTGCGTATCCTTCCTCCACCGTGTATCCCGTCATCCTGGTGAAGGCGGGACTCAGGAAGGTCAGGCGCAGGTCCATGTCCCAGATGGAGATGAACTGGGTGATGTTGTCGATTATCTTGCGGAAGCGGTCCTCGCTCCGGCGCAGGGCCTCTCCGGCGGCCTCGCGCTCCTCCTCCGCCTTTTTCCGCTCCGTGATGTCGCGGCTCGCGCCGCTGAACCCGGTGACCCTTCCCTGCGCGTCCCTCCGGGGCACGGCGTTGATCTCCATCCACACCTGCCTGCCGTCCCCGGCGATGTGCCGGGCCTCCATGAGCACCCGGGCCGCGGGATCATTGTCCACGATCATGGCGCGAAACGCCTCCTGCACCTGCTTCTTCGTCTCCGGGCTGAAGATGTCGTCGAGCGTCATGCCGACCGCCCGGTCGGGTGAATAACCCAGGACCTTCTCGATCGCGTTCGACCCGAAGGTGTAGCGCATGGTCGCAAGGTCGAAGATCCAGATAATGTCGTTGGTGCTTTCAACGAGGAACTTGTACTGCTCCTCGCTCTCGCGCCGCGCGATCTCCGCGGCCCTGCGCGCGGTGATGTCGCGGGATGCGCCCAGGAAGCCCAGCAGGTTTCCCGCGGCATCGCGCATGGGACGGACGGTCATATCGACCCACACCGTGCCGCCGTCCCTGCGGTACTGCTCGACATCCAGGCGCGCGGTGAAATCATTGCCCTTTTCGATTTCGGCCAGGCCGCGCGCGAACTCGCCCGCCACGTAATTCAGCGATTCCGGCGTCAGGGTCTGGTCGGCCGTTTCACGCATGGCCTCCTCGGGCTCCAGCCCCCGGAGTTTCCGGATCGAGGGGCTTATGTAGGAGAAGCGCATCTCCCTGTCCATGACCCAGATGACGTCGTCGCTGTTGTCGGCCACAAGGCGGTAGAGCTCCTCGCTGCGGCGCAGCGCCTCCTGCGTCCGCCTGCTCTCCTCGATGAGCTCCTCGCCGATCCGCCGGGAGACGGCGTTCCTGCGCGCGATTATGATGGACTGGCTGAAGATGAAGGCCACGAGCCCGTAATGGGAAAGCGCGACCGAGCTGATGATCCGCTCGTGGGCCAGTATGTCGTTCGCGACCGCGAGGAAGAAGAGCAGCAGTCCCCCCAGCACGATCCACGGCGACTTCCGGTTCCCCTCGAGTCCAAGGGGGATGAGGCGCGCGACCATGTAGGCGAACAGGGCGGCTACCACGAAGTGGAAGTACGCAAGGTAGCTCGTGAAGATCCTGTCGGGCAGGAGCACCGTGGCCGAGAAGAGCGCGCTTAAGAATACGAGCGCACGGTAGGCGGCGCGGTGGAACAGCCCGGGGAACACGTTGTTCACGAACATCGTGAAGAAGATGCCGCTGGCGTAATAGGTGACGTACTCCAGCCGCACGAGGGCACCGTACGCGTAAACGTCCGAATACAGTATTTCGAAGTACCGGCCGGTGATCACGGTCCTGAGCGAGATGACCAGGCAGAACACGGCGAACCACAGGGGCGCTCTTTCCGCGGGCCGCAGCATGAAGAGGATCAGGTGGTAGAGCGCGAAGATGAAGATGATGCCCGTTATGAAGAAATCCGCCGCGGTGTTTTTCGCCGTGAGGTCGTTGACCGCCTCCCGCGTCCCCACGAGGGGCGCTACCGAGGGGCCGCCGCGGCTGTGGGAAAAATTGCTCACCTGGAGGTAGATTTGAAGCTCGTCTGCAAGGGGAAGCGTGCCAAGCCCGGGGAGGTACTGCGGCGCGGCATCGGCGGCCGACGCGCCCACGATCCCGCCCGAGGCGATCTTCACCGGTGGACCGGCCTTCCGGTCCAGGGCGTATACAGCGTACGATGTTTTTGCTTCTTTTAAAAGGAGCTCCAGGGCCCGGTTTTTCCCCGGGGGAAGGATCATTCTCAGGCGAAGTGTGGCGCAGCCAAGGCTCTCCAGCCGCGCCCCGCTCCCGGCGACCTGGCCCTTCCAGCTACCCGGTACCTCGAAGGTTCCGTCCGGGAGAATGGACACGTCCAGGTCCCGCTCGGCGCCCGTCAGGAGCCTGCCCCAGAAAATCTCCCACGCGCCCTCGAGCTTCACGGGACCCGATTTCTCGAAGTCATACCCGCGCAGGTCCACCACGCCGTTCAGGGCGCGGGGCGCGGCATCCGCCGGGAGAACGAGGGCGGCGAGGAGCACGATGAGCATACTCAGGCGTTTCATGGCAATCCTTCACTTTCAGGCGTCGTAAGGCCGCTGCGGCCGCGATTGGAAATTTATTTCCTCAACGCGGCCTTTCCCCTCCGGAAACAAGGATTTTATCCAGCAATTCGACCGCATTGTCGAAATCGTATTCGCCGAGCGCCTGGTGCACGCCGCGCATCCCGTCCCGCGCCGCGGGGGGCGCGTTGTCCATGAGGACCTCGCACTCGGTGAGGGAGGACGCGTCGTTCTCCGCGACGAGGGCGCGCAGCCTGCCCAGGCGTTCCATCCACGCGCGGGAATCCATCGCGGGCGCGGCGGCCGCCTTCCCTTCCTCGACGGCGGTCCACTCTTCGAGGCCGCGCATGACCTCCCCGAAGCTGTCCCGAAGGGCGTCCATGATCGCGGGAGTCTCCTTCCCTTCCTTGAGCGCCGCTTCCGCGGCAGCGGCGGCGCTGTTGAGCCCGCGCGCTCCCATGTTTCCCGAGACCGACTTGAGCGAATGGGCGGCCCGCACGGCGGCCTGGCGGTCGCGCTCATCAAGCGCGGCGAATACGCCGTCAAGCATCCGGCTGCTCCCGGCGAACTGGAAGAGGAGCCGCCGGTAGGCGGCGCGGTTTCCCGCAAGATGGACGAGCCCGTCGGCGATATCTATGCCCGGAAGCGCGTAGGGCAGTATCGTGTCTTCAGGCGCCGCGGCCGCCTCCGGGTACCTGCCGGGAACGTCGTCGAAGGGCTTGGACGGGTCCGGCTTGATATGGAGCGCGAGCTTGCGGAACATCTGCACGGGGTCGATTGGCTTGGCGATGTGATCGGCCATGCCGGCCTCGAGCGCCTGGCGGCGGTCCTGCTCCATGGCGTTCGCGGTCATCGCGATGACCGGTATGCCGTCGAACTCCCCGCAGGCGCGGATGCGGCGCGCGGCCTCGTACCCGTCCATCACCGGCATCTGGACGTCCATGAGCACCGCGTGGAAGCGCGCGTCCATGAGCTCCACGGCCTGGGCCCCGTTATGCGCCAGTGTGACGGTGAAGCCAGCCTCGCCCAGGAGCCCCAGCGCGACCTGCTGGTTCATCTCGTTGTCCTCCGCGAGGAGGAGGCGCGCTCCGCGTATCGCCCGGACGATCTCGAACGGGTCGGTCGCCTTCACGCCGCCCGGGGCCGTCTTGCCGCTTCGTCCCAGGGCGTTCATGATCGTGTCGCACATGGTGGACTGGCTGATGGGCTTCACGAGGAAGCCGTCCAGCCCCATGCCGCGCGCGGTCTGGTAGACCTCGTCGGTGCCGAACGCCGTGGTCATGACGATCGTGGTCGTCCCGGAAAGCGCCGGCGAGGTCTTGATGATCCTGCTTGCCTCGATCCCGTCCATCCCGGGCATGAGCCAGTCCATGAGCACGATTGAATACGGCGCGCCCCCGGCCTGCGCCTCCTCCATGCGCTCGATCGCCTCCCGGCCGGAGCCCACGGTGTCCGCCTCGAACCCGAGCATCCGCACCTGTTCGGACAGGATGGTCCTCGAGCTCTCGTTGTCGTCCACCACGAGTGCCTTCATGCCGGCGAAGGGCGTACTCCTTCCCGGCTCGGCCCTTTCCGCATCCGCGGCACATTCGAACGACGCGGTGAAGACGAACGTGCTCCCCTTACCTTCCTCGCTCCGGACGTCCAGCTTCCCGTTCATCATCTGCACCAGGGTGCGGCTGATGCTCAGTCCCAGGCCCGTCCCCCCGTACCGGCGCGTCGTGGAGGCGTCGGCCTGGGAAAAGGCCTTGAAGAGCTTGCCCAGCTGCTCGCCGCTCATCCCTATGCCGGTGTCGGACACGCTGAACTGCAGAGTCACGGAGCGCGCGTCCCTTTCCGCGCGCCTGATGCGCACGATGATCTCCCCCCGCTCGGTGAACTTCACCGAGTTGCCGCACAGGTTCACCAGGACCTGGTTGAGGCGCAGCGGGTCGCCCACCAGGGTGTCCGGCAGGCCCGGCTCGATGTCGTAGATGAACTCCAGCCCCTTCTCCTGAGCCTTGATGCTTATGACCGTGGAGAGGTTCGCCAGGATCTCCTCGAGCCGGAACGACGCCCGCTCCATCGTGAGCTTGCCCGCCTCGATCTTTGAAAAATCGAGAATATCGTTGATGATCTGCAGCAGGTTGTGCGTCGCGCGGTCGATCTTGTGGAGATAATCCTGCAGCCTCGTATCCTGGGCGTGGCGCAGCGCGAGGTGCGTCATTCCGATGATCGCGTTCATGGGGGTCCGGATCTCGTGGCTCATGTTCGCGAGGAATTCGCTCTTCGCGCGCGTCGCCGCCTCGGCGGCCTCCTGGGCCTCCCTGATGACGGTGATGTCGCGGACCGTTCCGCGGAATCCCACGATGGCGCCCTGGGCATTGCGCACCGGGTAGGCGGACGCGACCGAGTGAATGTTGTGCCGGTCCTTCCTCGCAAGGCGCCAGTAAAAATCCCCGGAGGGCTGCCCGCTCGCGTGCACCTCACTGAATATCTTGAAAATGCGGCCGGCGTCCTCCTCTTCCATGTAGGCGTGGAAATTGAGGCTCTTGAGCTCGGCTTCCGTCAAGCCCAGGAATTCCCTGAGCGCCGGGTTGCAGAAGAGCATGTTGCCCCGGAGATCGACCTCGTAATAGCCGCTGTCCATGCTTTCGAGAATGGTGCGGTACTTTTCCTCCGTCTCCCGGAGCGCGGCCTCCGTGCGCTTGCGCTCGGTCACATCCATCGTGAGAATGAGCACTCCCACCGCGCCGCCCGACGCGTCGCGAAGGAAGGTGAAGGTGTTCTCCGTCGTGATCGTCGACCCGTTCCCGTGGAGGTGCTCAAGCTCGCGGACAGTGAAGTGGTTGGGATCGCGGCCCGGTTCCATCTCCCTGCGTATCCCGAGCTCGATCACCTCGCGCAGCGCCGCCTGCGATTCGGGGACGATGAATTTTTCGAGCTTCCTCCCGAGCATCTGGTCAGGGGTGAATCCAAGGACGCGCTGCACGGCGGGGCTCACGTAGGTGAATTTAAGGTTCATGTCGAGCATGCTCACGACGTGAGGGCTGGTGCTCACGAACTTCTGGAACACCTCCTGCTGTTCCTGCAGCGCCTTTTCCGCCCTCCTGCGCTCGGTGATGTCGATGCCAATGCCGCGGATCCTGGTGACGGCGCCGTCCTCTTCCACCGGGACGAGCGTGAGGTCGAGGTAAAAGGGCGCGCCGTGGAAGTCGGTGGTGCGCACCATGGAGTTATGGACCTCGCCTCCCCCGCGCACCCGGCC
>CALMJO010000677.1 GCA_937864375.1 uncultured Spirochaetota bacterium | reverse complement strand
GCGCCTGAGCTCGGTGCGCGCGATCGCGCCGTTGGGGCAGAGGTCGCGGCACGCGCCGCATTCCAGGCAGGCGGTCTCCTCTATGTAGTAGTGAAAATCGGCCCCCTCGTCCCTGCGCCGTATCGCCGGGCACCCGAGCTCTATGTAGCACTCGTTGCATTTCTGGCAGCGCCCGGGGTCGATCTGCGTGTATTCCTCGAAGCCCTTTGGATTTAGCGTAACGCGCCTCCCGTGCTGCAGCGCGCATTCCTGCTCGGCGATGATGACGCGCACGCCCGTCCTCGTGCGCAGCGCCTCCCTGATCGCGGCGGTTGAGGCCTTGATGTTGAACGGGTTTATCGTCCTCACGTAGGTGACGCCGATCGACTTGAGGAGTCCTTTGATGTCCACCGGTTTCATCTTCGTGCCGTCGATCGCCGCTTCGGTGGTGGGGCTCGGCTGGTGGCCGGTCATCGCGACCCACTTGTTGTCCAGGATCACGAGCACCATGTTCGCGTTCTGCTGGACGGCGTTGATGAGGCCCGGGATCCCTGAATGGAAAAACGTGGAATCGCCCACGTACGAGATCAGGTCCTCGCCCTCCACCTTCTGCAGCATGCCCTGCGCGATTCCCACGCCGCAGTTCATGCAGGTCACCCAGTCGAAGGCGCGGAAGGGCGGGAGGCACGAAAGCGTGTAGCAGCCGATGTCTCCGGCGAAGATCACCTTGCGGTCCGTCGCCTTCACGATCGAGTAGAGCGTCGCGCGGTGCGGGCAGCCTATGCAGAACGCCCCCTGGCGCGGCGGAAGATCCTTCGTGAGCGCGGCGGAGAGTTCCCTTGTCCGCGTTACACGGGCCGGCTGAGTCCTTGAAAGCACGGGGGCGAGGAGGTCTCTTATGACATCCGGGTCGAGCTCGCCCCATGCCGGAAAGAGTTCCTTTCCCAGGATGGGGAGCCGGACGTTTTTATCGTACAGGAGCCACTTGACCTGGTACTCCACGAAGCCCTCGAGGTCCTCGACCACGATGATCCGATCCAGTCCCTTCGCGAACGACGCGATCTCGTCGGCGTTCAGGGGAAAGGTGAGTCCCAGCTTGAGCACGGGCGCGTCCGTGACGCCAAGGAGCGCGAGCGATTCCATGAGGTACTGGAAATTGATGCTCGACGAGATGAACCCTGTTTTTCCCGTCCCCGGAATGACGCGGTTGAATCCAAGGGTAGGCGCGTCGGCCCCCAGAGCCGCTGCGGCCTCCACCGCCCGGCGATGGTTCGCAACCGAGCCCGCGAAGAGGTTGATGTAGCGCTGGGGATTGCGCTCGAATTTTCCCTTCGCGGCAGGGTGCGCGGGGAGCGAGCTCAGCGCGAGCGAGCCGATGTTGTGACAGAGCTTGCCCGGCGCGTTCAGGACCACCGGGAGGTTGTACCTTTCGCTGAGCGCGAATGCGCGCAGGGTATAGTCCTTCGCCTCCTGGATGGACGCAGGCTCCAGCAGGGGAAGATGGGTATGCAGGGAATACCATCGGTCGTCCTGCTCGCTCGTGGAGCTCGTCGCGCCGGGGTCGCTCCCTATCACCACGAGGAAGCCTGCCTTTACGCCGGTGTACCCCGCGAAGTGAAGCACCTCGGCGGCGACGTTCATGCCCACGTGCTTCATGGTGACCATCGAGCGTATGCCCGCCCAGCTCGCCCCCTGCGCCCCGTGCGCGGCCACGTGCTCGTTCACGCTGAACTCCGCGTGGATATGCGGGAACTCGGCGTGGAGCTTCATGTACTCGACGCCGATCTCGGAGGCCGGCGTGCCGGGATACGTGCTGAAATACCCCAGTCCCGCCTCGAGGCCGCCGCGCACGATCGCCTCGTTGCCCATGGCGAGGATCACTTTCCCGGGAGTGTTGTCCGCTAACTGGTTCATCGGCACTCGGTCATCTTTTCCAATGCGGGCGGGGATTACCCGATCTCTTCGATGGCGACGGTAAGGTTCCTGAATTCCTCGATCTTCTCGCCGCGCGAGGCCAGGAAGTCCGCGCCGTTGTCCACGAGGTAGCGTGCGCGCTCGATCACCGCGCAGCAGCCTGAGGCGGTGCGGATCCCGATCGTGAACGTCTTTGGCAGAAGCCCTGACGCTCTCATGTCGATCGCCATCTTGAGGACCTGCGTGGGGTCGATGTCGTACACGGGTCGCGCCATGTAGTCTTCCTTTTTCAATACGCCCGTCGCGATCACCACGCCCTGGAAGCCGGAGGCCGCGGCCGTCGTCATGAAGGACCTGACCAGGTCGCGATTCTTGTTTTTCGTGATGAGCTCAAGGAATATTTTCCCGGCGTGAAGCTTGCTCAGCCCGTTGAAAAATGCGATGGGCGCGAGCGGGCCGTACTCGCCAAGCATGAGCGTGTCGCCGGGAGAGACCGCGCGGCGGATCACCTCGCCCGCCCGCGCGAGATCGGTGAGCGCGGGAAGATACTTGATGGAGGCCATGCCTACCCTGTCTCTTATACACATCTCCGAGCCCACGAGACCGTAC
>CALMJO010000676.1 GCA_937864375.1 uncultured Spirochaetota bacterium | reverse complement strand
GGCAGCGCGATGAGCATCTTTGACGAGAACGGTCTGATCCTGCTGGTGAATTCCTACTTCGAACGCTTTTCCGGCTATACCCGCAAGGAGCTCGAGGGTACTGTTAAATGGATGGATACAGTAGTACCCGAGGACGTGGAGCGCATGAAGCAGTATCAGAGGAATGGGCTCCTGGATCCGAAAACGGCGCCATCCCAGTACGAGTACCGGTTCATTACCCGGTCGGGCGCCGTAAAGGACGTGCTGCTCACGGTCGCGCGCATCAGGGGAGCCACGCAATGGGTCGCCTCGCACATGGACATCACCGGCAGAAAGGCCGTGGAGGCCGAGCGGGAGCGCGTGCGCGCCCACCTCGTGCATACGCAGAAGATGGAGGCGGTGGGCACCATGGCCGGGGGCATCGCGCACGATTTCAATAATATACTGGCAGGCGTCATGGGCAGCCTCGGCCTTATCGGCATATTGCTCGGAAAGGAGCGCCTCGAGAACGCGGCCGAGATCACGGGCTATCTGGCCACGGCGCTGCAGTCGGCCCGTCGCGCGGCGGACGTCACCAGGCAGTTGTTGACTCTGTCGAGAAAGCGCGAGCTGCAGAAGGCGACTGTCGACATCCAGGATTCCCTCCGGCACGTGATGAAGTTCTGCAGGAGCAGCTTCCCGAAATCCGTGGAACTGGATTTCCGCATCGACGAGGAGCCCATGCTGATACATGCAGATCCGACGCAAATCGAGCAGGCCCTCCTGAACCTTTGCGTGAATGCGTCGCACGCCATGACCCTCATGCGGGCCGACGGAGAGCGCCAGGGAGGAAGGCTCTCGGTTGGGGCGATGATCTCCCCGCGGGACCGCGGGTTTTCAGGCCTGCGTCCGGGGGCGGATGAAAACACGACCTACGCGATGATCCGCATCGAGGATACGGGCGTGGGCATGGGCGATGCCGTGCGAACGCGCATATTCGAACCCTTTTACACGACAAAATCGCAGGATGAGGGGACGGGCCTTGGGCTCGCGATCACCTACGGGATCATCACTCAGCACGGCGGCTTTATCGAGGTGGATTCCGTGCCGGGGAGGGGTTCGGTGTTCACGGTGCTGCTTCCGCGCATGGAGGGGGCGCAGGCACGAACTGAGGACGCCGTGGCCACGATTGTCAGAGGGACGGGTCGCATTCTCGTGATCGATGACGAGGAGACGGTCCTGCGCATTACGGCAGGCATGCTCACTCAATGCGGCTACGAAGCGCTTACGGCTTCCGGCGGGGCCGAGGGGGTACGGATATTGAAACAGGAACACGGCGGCATCACTGCCGTCGTGCTCGATTCAATGATGCCGGGCATGTCGGGCCTGGAGACGCTCGCGGCGATGAGAGAGATCGATCCGGGGATCAGGGTACTGTTTTTCTCGGGCTTCACGGACAGCGCCACAATGGAGAAGGTCCGCGCGATGGGGAGCGTCGCATTCATCGGCAAGCCGTGCACGATCGAGGAATTGTCGCGTCGCATGGGCGGGCTGCTCAAGTAAAGCGCGCTTCCGTCCCCGTACATTTCGAGTCCCTGCGCCCATTGGCGCTGGGCATCTTAATCTCCCCGTGTCGTCATCGAATTCGTCGAAGGTCCTGTGTCCGATAGGTCCTTCGAGGCGGCCGGATGCTATCTCCCGGCAGCGGCGTAATAGACCCTGAAGACGCCGTGACAGTCCGCGCGAAAAGGAAAGACCGAACAACAGCGCCAGCAGAATCGATGCGAGGAGCGATATGACCCCAACCAGGCGAAGCTGGGACAGTTTGCTTTCACCCTCGTTGGCCCTCATGTCGATGCCGATAAAGTATTGGCCGCCCCCGTTGCGCAGGGGCGCGTATCCCGACAGGAACACGCCCCACTCGTCGCGCACCAGCTTGTCGTCAACCGATGGTTCAAGGGGTATTTCCGGCCGATGAAGCGAGGGCCGTAGGAATCCACGGACCTTCCAGCCTTTTCGGTTATTGTTGACTTTTCTCACCGTTATGCATAATCCGTGGAACGGTCGATGGCCGT
>CALMJO010000675.1 GCA_937864375.1 uncultured Spirochaetota bacterium | reverse complement strand
TATGCTTCCTGGAATAAATACGATGCTCACCGCGCGCATTGGAAATATTTTTTTTGGGGGCCGATCAGCTTTTTCGCGCTTCATCGGCGCCTGCCGCTTGATGTGCTCCCGCGTCGCTGCCGCGCTCATTTTCCTGCGAGGTAGCCGCTTATGAGCGCCGTGAGCTCGCGTATGATGCGCTCGCGCGCCATGGGATACGCCAGGAAGCAGAGCGAGTGTCCGGCGTTTTCCGCGGCGGCGTGGATCACCTTGGCGGCGGCATGGATGTCGCGGGGCTTCAGCCGGTGCGCATTCCTTTTCAAAAACACGACGATGAAGCCAATCTCTCTTTTCTCGTACTCGTCGTAGATGCGGCGGATGTCGGCGTCCGTGTACTTGAGGAGCATGGTCTCGCGGTGAAAGTCCGGCGCGAGGTCGAACGCGGTGAACATGCGCTCCAGGTAGCGGCGCACGATCGCGGGGACGTCCGCGAGCGGCACGGTCGCGTCGAAGCGCTCCCCGGGCGGCATCATCGTGAGCATGAAGCGCTCCAGGTATTCGCCCAGGACCTCCAGCAGGAGCGCCTTCTTGTCGCGGAAATAGCTGTAGAAGCTCCCTATGGGGATGCCCGCCTCGGCGGCTATGCGGTTGGAGGTGACCGCGTGAACCCCGTGCCGCGAAAAGAGCCGGAAGGCCGTGTCCATGAGGAGGCGCTTGCGCTCGATGCTCCGCTTCTGCCGCGGGGTGCGCACCTTCGAGGGGGCCGGTTTTTTCCTTTTTTTCACCATGTGCGTCTTCTGCACATTCTGCCGCATGGGTGAATCCTGTCAATCATATTTGAAATATGAGCAAACGCTCACATTATTTAATTGACACGAGCGGGGCGCGCATGTATGATGCGTCCATGATGAAAAATACGCGGCACTCGCCGCCGGGGAGGTTCGGCATGAAGGCATACAGGAACAGGGAAGAGCTCGTGAAGGTGCTCTCGGAGCTATGGGAGCGCATCATAAAAAGTCCAGCGGTGACCGATTCGCTTTCCGTCGTGAAGATCATGCTGCGGTTCCGGTTCAAGGACTTTGCCGCCGACCTCTACATCGACAATACAGGAGAGAAGCTCGCCTACTTCTGGGACCCGGCGAAGGAGCCAAAGGTGGACGTGGAGATGATCCTCGCCTCGGACACGGCGCACGAGTTCTGGATGGAGACGCTCAACGTCCCGCTCGCGCTCGCCTCGCGCAAAGTGGTCGCGAAGGGCTCGGTGCAGAAGGCGCTCAAGCTCATCCCGGCCCTCAAGCCAGCGTTCGCCATCTACCGCGAGGTGCTCGCCGACCTGGGCAGGGGAGACCTCCTCGCCTCCGCGCCTGCCGGGAAGAAGAAGGCGCGTACGGGCTTCAGGTTCAGCCTTTTCGGCAAAAAGGGGAAGGGCTCGTTCGACCTCTCGCTCCTTCCGCAGTTTCACATAAGGCTCATGGACGCGCAGCCGGCCCCCCCCGCGCGCTCGGGCGCCGGCGTGAAGACCGCGACCGACGAGGAGCTCCTGGAGACCATGCTCGTCATACGTGCGTTCGAAGAGCACCTCGCGAGGGAATTCGCGAGCGGCGCCCTCCCCACCGAGGCGATCCATCTTTCCATTGGGCAGGAGGCGGTGGCCGCCGGCGTCTGCAAAAATCTCCGGAAGACCGACTACCTGAACACGACGCACCGCGGCCACGGCCACATCATCGCCAAGGGCGCGGACCTCAACCGGATGATGGCCGAGCTCTACGGCAAGGCCGATGGCCTCTGCCGGGGACTGGGCGGCTCCATGCACGTGACCGACGGGAGCTGCGGGGTGCTGGGCGCGAACGGGATCGTGGGCGCCGGGTACCTGCTGGCGCTCGGCGCCGGTTTCTCGATCAGGCATCACCACAAAACCGACGACGTCTCGGTCGTGATCGCGGGGGACGGCTCGGTGAACCAGGGCATGTTCCACGAGGCCATGAACCTCATGGCGATCCTGAAGCTCCCGGTGCTCGTCGTCGTGGAGAACAACCGCTACGGCGAGTTCACCTCCGTGGAGCGCCACAGCGCCGTCACCGAGGTGCGCAGGCGCGCCCAGGCGTACGGCGTGGAATCGTTCCGGTTTGACGGGAACGACGCGCGCCTGGTGTACGACGAGGTGGGGAAGGTGATCGCGAAGATCCGCGCCGACGGCCTGCCGCGCCTGGTGGAGCTCATGACCTACCGCTGGCACGGGCACATGGAGGGCGACCCGCAGGAATACCGCGACGCCGGGGAAAAGGAACTCCACGCGAAGAACGACCCGATCGCGCGATTGGAGGAAACGCTCAAGACTCGCGGCGTCGACACGCGCGCCCTTAAGGAGAACGCGAATCGCCTGGTTGCCGACGCGGTGTCATTCGCGGCGGGTTCCGGCGCACCGGACGCGGCGCTCCTCAGGGACGCGGTCTATGCGCCGGATGAGCGTGCGCTGTTCGAAGG
>CALMJO010000674.1 GCA_937864375.1 uncultured Spirochaetota bacterium | reverse complement strand
CATCTGATGAATTATGTTCAGTTGCGTTAGGCGCGATGTTAAATACGGAATTTTCCTGAAAAAATGAAATTTTTTCTCCTTTCCTTAAAAAAATTTTTGTCATTTTAGAACCCTTTCCATCACTTAACAGAGAAGATTATGAAAATTTCCGTTCGCATGTTTTTGCCCAACATGTAAACGGGCCTGTGCCTGTGCTCCGATCTCTATTGCTGGCTTAATCCAGGGCATTCTGCCTTTCATACTTCGAAAATGCAGTCAATCCACATGATCGTGGGTGCAGCCGACGGGCCCGTGCATAATTATCCATGTCCGCCGCGATATCGGCCGGTAACACTGGTTTCCGAGGGGCGGTTTAGTAATGCCCGTGGTCGTTCGGTCATCATAGAATTCAACACAGGGAGAATCCGCATGTTGATACAGATCAGTATTAATGAGGATGCACGATTATTTGTTAAAAAATATTTTCGCGGCATCAGGCTGGGGGGCGTGATTGTACTGTGCCTGATGAGCGCAAGTGCAGTGGTCTACTCGGCGGCGACCGTACCGCATGTCTTTCACCCGGGTGAAAAAATTTCCGCCGACGAGGTAAACGAGAACTTCGCCGCGTTGAAAAACAGGCTCGATGAGTTAGAGAGTCTTATTGATCGAACCGAGGGGGCGCCTGTGGGCGCAATCGTTCCATTCGCCGGCGTGAGCGGCAAGGTGCCGGCGGGGTGGTTCATCTGTGATGGACGCGAGGTATCGCGATTCAAAGATGGGGGGACGGAATTCACTGATTTGTTTAACGTGATCGGGGTGTCCTGGGGCGTGGGGGATGGATGTACTACCTATAATCTACCTGACCTGCGGGGAGTTTTTTTGAGAGGAGCGAACAGGGTGACGATTGGGGCTGGCGATCGAACTGATATTTATCGAGATGAGGATTTTAGCGACAGGGTGTGGGCGAATGAAATGCAGAGGAATGATGAGGGGATCGGGAGCATGGAACTTGATGAATTTAAATCTCATTCGCATAAAATAAGAGAAAACGAATACTATGCTTCTAATTCCGGTGGTGCACATGGAATTAGATTAAATGGATCATTGATTTATGCAGAAGGCAATCCTATTCTCTACAGTGGGGGTGCGGAAACTAGACCAAAAAATGCGGTCGTTCATTACATTATTAAATACTGAGACTAGTGATGATTGTCAAAAAAATAGTGCTAAGGATTTCTCGGAATTTAAGAATTATTTTCATCCTGCCTTTTGTTTTTTACCAAAGCATTTTAGCCGAGGAAAATCCGGGCAACATTCATGTTGCTGTCATGAATTTCCACGCGAATAATTGCGATCCATCGCTCGCCCGGGCTGTTTCTGAGATGATCGCCGGGAAGATTTTTCATTCAGGCCAATTCGTTTTACTTGAACGCACCCGGATGGACTTTATCGCTGAATCACATGGAAGACTGGATTCGGAATGCGCCGACAGCGAGTGCGTGTCGGAGTTCGGCAAAATGCTCGATGTCGAGAAAATGGTTTCAGGTTCTCTGAGCAGGCTTGGAAAATTCCGGATAGAGGTCCGTATCATCGACGTTGCCACGGGCGGCATCGACATGCATCTTTCCGGTGAGGCTGAGCGTGAAGAATTGTTCGAGGAAAGCATAGAAGCAATAGTACACAATATCGGAAATTACTATTCTGGAAATTCTTTCATCAAGGGCGACTTTGAACTGACCCTGTCCGGTGCCGCCTGTCGTGCTTTGGGTGATTTCAGCAGAGGGATAGGAAACGGGTACGGACTGGAAGTGTCGGGACAGACAAATAGAATTATTGCCAATCGAGTTTCAGTAATTCTTTCAGCAGGGCTGTATGAATTCAAACCGCGCAGCGATTCCATTTATTGCCTCTATATGGCCCCCATATCCATTGGCATGGGATACCCGATACGGGTACTTCCCGCGGTCACGATAATGCCGCTGGTCAGCGGGGGTTATGCTGTTTTCAGGATGCGATATGATCCGGTGGTTTACCGTCCCGCAGGTGACTTTGAATACCAAAGAGAATCCTATTTCGATCCATTGCTTTCGATGAGAATAATTGCGGACATACATGTTTTTCATCGCTGGCATTTGAGCATGGCGCCGACATATTCGATGTTTTTTGAGCACGGCCGCAGGGGCCATTTTTCCGGACTGCTGGTCGGCGTGAAGGCGCAGCTGTGACAACCATGACGGGGTGATCGCTTCAATATATTTTGGTACTTGGAAAAATTTCATCGGCAAGAGGGATGGTGATGGTGGAAAGGTTGATTCTGCTTCTATTGACGGGATTGCTTGCATGCATGGTCTCCTGTTCGGGGATGATCGATGAAACCATGCTTAACGGGGAACTCGAGGAAGGGACCTGGGATACGTCGGAATGGGAGAGAGCCGCATGGAAATAAAACCTTTAAAAAGTCGTCACCGGGAGGTCTCATTCCGCATGAAGGGGTTGTTCCATGTTTACTCGCGTTGATAAATCCACACTTCGCTTTACCGAGGTATATGAAGAGTATTACCCGGTCGTGTTCGGCGCGGCATATGCAAGAACGCTTGATGCGGATGAAGCGCATGACATCTGCCAGGAGGTATTTACTCGTTATTATGAAAAATCGGCCGAAGTGATAACTCCCCGCACCTGGCTGATGGGCACGCTCAGGCTGGTAGTCATGGAACATTTTCGCATGAGGCAGCGCACGGCCGGGGGAATGGACGAAATGGTGGAAGATGCGACAGAGTCACGTCGAATCAGTTTTCGTGACACCAGGATGCTCCTTGAAGAAGCGATCGAAAAGATAGATTGCCTTGGAGACGGAAAGGACCGGACGCTCTTTGATCTGATCGCCATCAACAACTATACATACAAAGAAGCCGGAATACACCTGGGCATGCGGGAGCGGCAGGCCCGCTACCGCTACGGGCTCGTGGTCTCCCGTCTCATTCGTTTCCTGGAAGAACGCGGAATAAAAGACCTGGAGGAACTGCTATGAAACAGGAAGAAGCATTGCAAAGGGTTTTACTTAGATACGAATTGGCGCACGACATGTCGCCCGATGTTCGAAGCGCCATGTGGGATGCGCAGAAAGCCACGTTCACGCATATCCTAAAAACGCATGGGAAATACTCGCTCTACCTGTCGATTTCGGCATGGCTTTATGTCTGGCTTAAAAAACTGGGACTAGGCATCACGCTCGCGAAGAGCGCCATGGTGGTGAGCGTGGCGGCTGTAACCGGATCAATCATTATTACGGGTGCCGCGGCGTACACGGTGCATCAGGTATTTATCGCGCCCCCAGAGGCAGTGGAAACAAGCATGCCCCGGGAAGGCGAAGATGCCAGGGATGCGGGACAGGCAAGCAGGCCGGCCGCTCTCAAGCGCTTTGACCTCGGGGTGCTGCCATTCGAGTACCAGCCCTCCATCTCCCGGGAGGGCGCCCGCGCCAACCTTAAAATCGCGCAGATCGCCCTGAAATCAATGGGCCCCGACCGTGCCGCCTTCATGGCGGACCCGGGCGCCTTCGCGAAGCCGCGCCGCGCGCTCACCGGCTCCGTGGTTAAAATGGGAACGCTGTACCGGATCTCTGTGAAGCTCGTTGATGGTGCAAGCATGAGGGTGCTCTCCCTGGCCTCCGGGAGCGCCTCCGGGGAAGAGGACATCGATCGTGCGTGCGAGGAATTGATGCGGAAAATGGATTTACCGTAGGGTATGCCGTGTCGTTGCAGGGTATGCCGTGTCGTTGTTGTAGGGTATGCTCGCGAGCATACCCTACAACAACGCCCCCTGTTTTGGCCGCCGTCCAAAATACCCACTCATAAATTCCACGTATTGTATAACAAAAAATAATGTTGACAGATTTTTGAGGGTGGTTATAATCCTACCAGTCGGTTTTTATTCCGATCAGTCGGTTTGGAGGTTCCCGCGGCAGATATAGAGAGTTCGTTCCCTGCCAGGGGCCATGCGAACGGGATTTCGCCATAGCGTAGCACACCCATCAACCATTATCCCCGCTTGATGCGGCGCTAAAACGCCGCGATGAAGAGACACGTTTTTATTTTCCGTATGCGACCGGCCGCGCCGGGACACGGCATCGCACGCGCTTGACCGTGAACGGAACGCGGAAGGGAATGCCGTGCCCTGAAAGGAGAGCCATGGCCACGAACACCGATCTCGAAACGATCCGCCGCACCCAGATCATCACCGCCGCGCTCGCGAAGCTCTCGGAAGCGGGAAGCTTCGAGGTGACGCTCGACGACATCGCGCGCGCGGCGGGGCTTTCCAAGGGCGGGCTCGCGCATTATTTCTCCTCCAAGGAAGAGCTCGTGCGCGCCGCGTTTCGCGAGTTCTTCGACAGGATATTCCTGCGCAGCAAGGAGACGATGGACCGGTGCCCTGACCCGGTCTCCAAGCTCCTCTCCTTTTCGTGGCTGTACAACTGGGACGATCCCGACGTGAATCTGGGCTACCCGCTCCTCTTCGACTGCATGGCGCTCGCCGCCAGGGACCCGGAGTATCGTGCGCTTTTTCATGACTGGGTGAGAAGCTGGATAGTGCTCCTGGAGGAAGCCGTGCACGAGGGAATAAAGCGCGGCGTCATTCCCAAATGCGATCCCTCCGGCAAGGCGAAGGCGATATCGGCGATCTATCACGGCATCGCGCTGCGCTGGTACCTGGACAGGGAGTCGCACAGCACCGAGTGGGCGGTGCGCTCGTTCACCGAAGCGATTACAAGACTCGTGCAGAATATACCAAAAAAAAGATAGGAGGTCGTTATGCCGGTTTTTGAAAACACGCAGAAGATGTACGAGGTGCTCGGTTCGCTGTTCGAAACGCTCTTAAAGGACGCGACGGCGGGACCCAAGTTTGTAGAGTCCGAAATAGTCATCAAGTTCGAAATCAGCGATCCCTCCGGGAACATCTGGCTCCTACCGGACGAGGGCGGCAAGGTCGTCTGCGGGAGCGCGAGCGTGAAGCCCACGATAGAGATGACGCTTTCGGGCGACACCTGCCACAAGTTCTGGCTCCAGCAGATCGCGATGCCGGTGGCGCTGGCCAAGGGACTCATCAAGGCGAAGGGCCCCATGCCCAAGGTGATCAAGCTCCTGCCGCTCCTGAAGCCCGCGTATGCCGCGTACCCGGACATCGCGAAGGCCCACGGGCTCGCCATTTAAAGGAGGAACCCATGAGCATGGAACGAAGCATGAAACAGTTCGAGGACGACCGCAGGGAGTCCGTGCGCCTGGCCGCGCGGCTCCTGCTCGCCTCGGGAACGACGTCGCCGCGCGTGGGGGGTGTGGGCGAGTGCACCATCCACATCATAGAGGACCCCTGCGAGATCGAGGAGCTCGTTCAGCAGGTGGAGCGCATGGCATCCGACAACAAGCGCTGGGATTTTTTTAAACGTGACGCCGCGATGCTGCGCGACGCCGACGCGGTGCTTATCGTCACGTCGCTTCGCTGCAAGACGGACCCGGCGGACACCAACTGCAACATGTGCGGGAAGCTCACCTGCGAGTACCTCAAGGAGACCCCGGAGCTCCCGGACGAGCCGGGTGTCGCCTACAGGGGGCCGCTCTGCATTTTCCGCGCGAACAACATCTCCTACGCGATCGACGGCATGGTGTCACTGGCGAGGAACCTGGGAATCGACTATGGCGTGTTCTGGTCCGCGGGGGCCGCGGCCATGAGGATGCGCATAGTCCCCAAGGCGACCGGCTTCTGCCTCGCGATGGCCATATCGGTCACCGAAAAATCGCCGTTCCGCGACATACCCGCGAAATACGACGAGATCAACGAAACTACCATGAACGACCGGATCATCAAGCGGCTGTGGCCGCAGTTCCGCTCGATCTACTCATAGGAGGTGCACCATGCCCGTACGTGAAATGAACGACCTCATCCAGGCGGGACTGGACCGCGCGGTGGAGCTCATGGCGGTTGCCGCGCACAATTCGTTCCGCTTCGGGAAGCGCAACACCATCAGGCTCGTGAGCCTGGGAGTAGACGACATGAAGGACATTGCCGAATTCTGCTATTCGCTGGGCGACATGTCGCCGCTGGCGGCGCGCGACGGGCGCTTTCTCATGGAGCTCGTCAAGGAGCCCTGCGCGCTCATCCTCATTGGCGACAAGCGGAAGTCGGACCTCAACTACAACTGCGGCGCCTGCGGCTACCGCACCTGCGCCGAGCTCAACAAGGCAGAGGAGACCGAGTCGCTCACCGCCAAGGGACCAAGCTGCCAGTTCAAGAACATCAACCTGAACATCGCCGCGAACGCCGCGGCCGCGATGGCCTGGCGCCTGGGCCTGCACTGCCGCGTCTTCTCCACGCTGGCCTTCGCTGCCTTCGCGCTCAACAAGATGGAGGGCGTGGACGTGGCCACGAGCGTGTCCGTGAGCGTGGCGAAGGTGGACCCGTACTTCGACCGGCACCAGTACTGGACGCAGGAGCACTGGGACGAGACCTTCAAGAAGGAGTTTCCAACCTTCACGCGCGGGTTCATCGGCGCGATCGAGGAATAGAGGAGGGACCGCATGGCAACCAAGGCACACCTGAACCAGGTCATCGCCTCGCACCTCGTGGAGATAAGGGCCGAGGAGAGGCCGGACCAGAAGGTATACATCTTCGAGCGCGGCGAGAACGGGGAGGACGTCCTTACCTACGCGAGCATGCATGAAAACTCGAACAAGCTCGCGCGCCACCTCCTCGATCACGGCATAGAAAAAGGCGACTCGTTCGCCGTCTACATGCGAAACTACGCCGAGTTCGTCTATGCGCTCCTCGCGGGAACTACCATAGGCGCCGTGATGGTGCCGGTCGATCCGCGCAATCGCGGCGACAGGCTCAAGTTTTTGCTGAACAACTGCAACGCGAAGGCGGTCATCACCGCCGGCGACAGCCTGGACCTGCTGGATGAGGTCGTGGGCGGCGTTCCCTCCGTGAAGCTCGTCACGGTCGCGTACCGCCCCGAGCAGGGCGTGAGCGTGTCGTCAAAGTACCCGGCGCTCAACGAGGTGATCGAAAAGGATTCGTGGGAGCGCGTGGACCAGATGATCATGGACGTGCGCCATCCCATGCAGGTCATCTACACCTCCGGCACCACGGGAGATCCCAAGGGGGTGACCATCCGCAACAATCGGACCGGGCTCTTCAACATCCTGAACAGCCTCGTGTGGAAGTACCGGAAGGACGACGTGCTCTACAACGGCCTCTCGCTCACGCACGGGAACGCGCAGTCGGTCACGCTCTTTCCCGCGCTCTCCATGGGCATCCCCGCGGTCTTCAGCCCGCGCTTCACCAAGAGCCGCATCTGGGACATCTGCCGGAAGTACGGCTGCACGAGCTTCTCGCTCCTGGGCGGGATGATGGCCGGGATCTACAACGAGCCCGAAAAGCCCAACGACGGAGACAACCCCGTGCGCACGGTGATAAGCGCCGGCACGCCGGTGTCCATCTGGGAGGGCTTCGAGAAGCGCTACGACGTGAAGATCCTGGAATGGTACGGCTCCGTGGAGGGCGGCTTCGCCTTCAAGCCCATAGGCAAGGGACCCATCGGCTCGTTCGGGAAACCCGTGCCCGGCGTCATGGAGTTCAAGGTCGTGGACGAGGAGGACAGGGACGTCCCCGCGGGAACCACGGGCGAGCTCATCTGCAGGCTCACCAAGGGCGAGACGAAAGTCGACTACATCGGAAAGCCCGAGGAGTCAAAGGAAAAGACGAAAGGCGGATGGCTGCGGACCGGCGACATGGTGCACAAGGACGCGGAGGGCTGGTACTACTTCGACTTCCGCAAGGGCACCGAGCTCCGGCGCCACGGCGATTTCATCCAGCCCGACCACGTGGAGACGGTCATAGGCCGCCACCCGGACGTGTCCGAGGTATGCGTGTACGGCGTTCCCGCGTCCTCCGGCGCTCCGGGCGAGAGCGATCTGGTGGCCGCGGTCTCTCCGCTCGAGGGTAAGTCGATCGACCCCTCGTCCGTTTACGCTCACTGTAAGCAGGCGCTCGAGGCGAACTTCATCCCGTCATTTTTACAGGTGGTGGACGACATCCCCAAGACCGTCACCGAAAAGGCGCTCGCGCGCGTGCTCAGGGAGGCGTTCGAAAAGGGCGAGGGAACGATTTTCAGGCATGAGGATTATAAATGACGCGCTGCGAAGGCGCGAAAGCGTTTTCGCGCCTTCGCGCACCACAAAGGAGGAACCAATGACAGTCAAACCATACAGGGAACTAAGCCTCGAGCTCACCGACGAGCACATCGCGCTCAAGGAGCAGCTGCACCGCTTTTCCGTCGAGGTGCTGCGCCCGGCCTCGCTCATACTTGACAAGATGAGCGCCGAGGACGTGATCAAAAAGGGATCGCTCTACTGGGACGTCATGGCGAAGATGTACCAGAACGACTACCACACCATCTACATTTCCGACGAGTACGGCGGGATCATGCTCGACCCGCTGGCCGTGCACATCGTGTGGGAGGAGCTGGGCTACGGCAGCGTGGGCTTCGCGGTCTCGCTCGGGTGCACCATGTTCACCGCGTTCTTCGCGGAGATGATGGCCGACGAGCGGCTGGACAACCGCTTTATCCTGCCCTTCGTGAAGTGCAGGGACGGGAGCGTGATGAGCTGCTGGGGCATTACCGAGCCGGACCACGGCTCCGACATGCTCATGCCCGGCACCACGTTTTTCCGCGACCCGAAGGTCACCCAGCAGGTAAAGGCCGTGAAGAAGAGCGACCGCTGGGTCATCAACGGGCAGAAGTCCGCCTGGATCTCCAACGGGCCCGTCGCGTCGAACATAAGCCTCTTCCTGAACCTCAAGCCCTCGCTCGGCATCGCGGGGGGCGGCATATGCCTGGTCGACCTCAACCAGAAGGGGGTCACGCGCGGCAAGCCGCTCGAGAAGATGGGACAGCGCGAGCTTCCCCAGGGGGAGATCTTCTTCGATAACGTCGAGGTGCCCGAGGAGCAGATGATCGTGGACCAGGAGAGCTACGAGAAGATGACCGAGCTCACGCTGGCGCACGCGAACGCCGGCATGGGAGGCTATTTTACCGGCCTCGCGCAGGCGGCCTATGACCTCACCCTGCAGTACGCCACCGAGCGCATCCAGGGCGGGAAGCGCCTGTGCGACCACCAGTGGGTGCAGAAGAAGCTCTTCGACATGTTCGTGAAGGTGGAGACCTGCCGCGCCTTTTCGCGCAACGCGCTCGTCTTCAACATGAACACGACGCCGCCCGACGTGAAGTACTCGATCGCCTCGAAGGTGTACTGCACGCAGGCCGCCTTCGATGTCGCCAGCGACGCGGTGCAGATTTTTGGCGGGTACGGTGTCACGAAGGAGCTTCCCATCGAGAAGCTCTTCCGCGACGCGCGCTCCGGCATGATCGAGGACGGGTCGAACGACTCGCTCTCGATCTCCGCGGGAAGCGGCATCGTCAGGGAGGTGCTGGGCGATGAATAAGGCATACATCATTGGGACCGGCATGATCCGGTTCAACAAGTACCCGGACAAGACCGTGCGCACCATGGCGGAGGAGGTGATCGCGCTCGCTCTCGCCGACGCCGGCGTGGGAAAAAAGGACATACAGGCCGGCTTTTTCTCCAACACCTTCTGGGGAATGTTCGCGAACCAGCACTCCATTCGCGGCCAGGTGGTCTTTCGCGGCATGGGCATGGACAAGATTCCCGTCACGAACGTGGAGAACGCCTGCGCCGGCGCGTCCACCGCGCTCCACCTCGCCTGCACGGGCGTGCGCGCGGGCATGTTCGACCTCGCCCTCGCGGTGGGCTCGGAGAAGATCACGCACCCGAACAAGGCGATGTCCCTGGGGGCGTACGCCTCCTGCATGGACGTGGAGAACTTCGAGAAGCACATCGCCTTCATCACCCAGGTGGGCACCACGTTTAAAAACGTGAAAGTTCCGGGGGCCGACTCGACCCCGGGCGAGGGCCGCAGCATCTTCATGGACGCCTACGCGATGGGCGCGCGCTGGCACATGGACCGATTCGGCTCCACCCAGGAGCAGCTTGCCGCGATATGCTCCAAGAACCACCTGCACGGGAGCCTGAACCCGCTCTCGCAGTACCAGGAGCGCATGACCGTGGAAGAGGTGCTCGCCGACCGCGAGGTCGCGTGGCCGCTCACGCGCGCGATGTGCGCGCCGGTGGGCGACGGCGCGGCGGCGGTGGTCGTGTGTTCCGAGGCATTTTTAAAGAAGCACGGCCGCGCGCGCGCGGTGCTCATCGCGGCGTCGGTGCTGGGGCAGGGCGAGGACCGCGACCTTGACGCGCCCGACATAGGCGAGCGTCTTTCGAAGCTCGCCTACGCCCAGGCGGGGGTGGGGCCGGACGACATCTCGCTCGCGGAGCTCCACGACGCGACCGCGTGGGGCGAGCTCCACCAGACCGAGTCCATGGGATTCTGCCCCGTGGGCGAGGGGGGCCCCTTCGCCCTGACCGGGGCGACGACGCTGGGAGGGAAGAAACCGGTGAACACGAGCGGCGGGCTCGAGTGCCGGGGACACCCCATAGGCGCGTCGGGGCTCGCGCAGATCCACGAGATCGTGACGCAGCTGCGTGGGGAGGCCGGTGCGCGCCAGGTC
>CALMJO010000673.1 GCA_937864375.1 uncultured Spirochaetota bacterium | reverse complement strand
GAGCGTTACCCTGCCCAGGGCGAGCGCTTTTTCGTGGATGAACGGATCAGTATCGCCCGATAACAGGCCGGGTTGACGTGACATCGCGCGTGTTCAGGATTGTTCCTGCGCGGGAGCGGGCTTCCCGTGGCGCGGCGGGCGCCGTCTTCTCCGGCGCTTTTTGCGGGGAGCGCCTGGTTCGCCGTGCTGTCCCGGCGCGGGATGCGCATGGACCGGCGGGTGGGGAGAATGGGGAGCGTGAACCGTTGCCGATTCATCGCCGCCGTCCCGGGGCTCAAGATGGATTTGCGAAGCACGGCCCTTCCAGTATGCCAGCCGGTCCCCCTGCCCGGCGCTGAGATCGGAGAGCACCTCGAAGAAGAGCAGCGCGTCGGCGAAGTAGGGACTGCGGATGAAATTGTTTTCCGTTCTTTTCGCGCGCCTTCCCGCGGCGGGACGCATGAAGGTCCACTGGCGCGCGGCGATGTTGCATACCCTGTCCCATTCCTTGCGCGGCAGGCGGAGCCGTACCGCGAACTCCTGGAGCTTCTGCTGCAGCACCATGAAGACGTCCTGGAAATTCATGGTGCCGGCCTGCTCGCCGGCGGCCTCCATTATGAGGTCCCACAGCATCGAGGTGAGCAGCACGGAGGTGCTGATCTCGTCGCCCTGCGCGCGTCGCTTGTCGATTATGGCCAGGCGCGCGTGGAGCGATTTCTGGTGGCGGGAATCGGCGATCTCCGGTATCCAGTGACCCAGCAGGCCCCACGCGCTGAGGTTCGCGAACGTGCGCGCCGATGCCGATGACCGCAGGATCTTATAGACCTCTTCGAGGAGCCGGTTGGCGTTCGCCTCTCTTATGAGGTGCGCGCACCGGGAAACCGCCCTGAGTTCGCGGCGGGGGAGGGTGAAGCCCAGCTGTGCGCAGAAACGCCCGGCCCTGATAATTCTCACCGGGTCTTCGCTGAACCGCGCTTCGGGATCGCCGATGCACCGCAGGTGCTTTTTCCTGATGTCGTCGAGTCCCCCGGTATAGTCGATGAGGGACGAGTCGGCGCTGTCGAAATAGAATGCGTTGATCGTGAAATCGCGGCGCAGCGCATCCTCCTCGATGGTGCCGAATACGTTGTTGGCGGCGTAACGCGGTCCCTGGACCTCCTCGGGATCGACCAGGGCGCGGAACGTTGCCACCTCGACGAAGCGGTCCTGGGAGACGTACACGTGCGCGAGACGGAACCGCCTGCCTATGAGAAAGCACCGCTTGAAGAGCTTCTTGATCTGCCGGGGACGTGCGTCGGTGACTATGTCGAAGTCCTTAACCTTTTTGCCCAGGAGGATGTCGCGGATGCAGCCTCCCACCAGGTATGATTTGTACCCGTTCCGGCGGAGCCGGTCCAGTATGTCGAGCACTTCCCGGTCTACGTGGGTGCGCGTCATGCGGTGGCGGTTTGCGGGGACGATTACGGGGAGCTTCTTTTTAAATAATGACCACATGCCTCATATGCCTGTCGTGTAGGTGTCGTCGCAGGGCATGGTGCGCCTGCAATTCGGGGATAGCCGCCCCGTCCCATGAGTGCCTGATTTTAAGGAGCAGACTATCCGGACCTCGCGATGACGCGTCCGGTCCCGTGGCCAACAGTAGACATCGGCACATGAAATTACCACTACAATTTGCATTGCATCGGCGGACACGGCATTAAATTTATCTGTTATTGTATTGACAAGCGGAAGCCCCTCCCTACCATGTTCCACCAGTTGAAAAGCGCCCGCGCGGGCGCGCGGAATTATCGAAAAACAAACTCAAATGATGAGGTAGCAAATGGACAAATTCATCATGGACATCATTCGGGAGTATCACGTGGCGGTCCACCATACCATCTGGATTGCGGCAATCATATGCGCATGGGTGGCGATCACCGGCTCAATCCGCTTCGGCATCGCTATCTACCGGAGAAAGAAGGGAATCTATCCCCCGTCACCAAGCATGATGGAACACTAGAATTGGATTGAAAAGGGGCGCCCTGAGCGCCCCTTTTCAATTGACATCCTTATCGGTGATTTCCCGCCGTCTTTCCCGCCCGGGTCACCGGGTTTCCCCTTGGGCGCTCCTGGCTTTCGATCTCGTTCCTCTCGGTAAAGCTGATGAA
>CALMJO010000672.1 GCA_937864375.1 uncultured Spirochaetota bacterium | reverse complement strand
CTCTATGGCCACCCGTCTGTAGATGAAGACTACCTGGCTGCCGGGAAAAATGTTCATAACATTATAGCAGACATACCGGGGAGCGACCCGCACGCGGGAATGATCGTACTTGGCGCCCATTACGACACCATTGAAGACACCACGGGCGCGGATGACAATGCATCGGGCATAACCGGACTGTTGGAGGTATACCGGCTGCTTTCGGCTCGCCGATTCAGGAGGACCATCAGGTTCATTGCGTTCACGCTCGAAGAGCCTCCATTTTTTTCCGGTGAGCACATGGGAAGCATGGTAAGCGCGAAAAACGCACGGGAGCGAAATGACAACATCGGGCTGATGGTATGCCTGGAGATGATCGGCTGCGGAGGGAAAAAATACGAACAGCATATTCCGTTCCGTGAAATGGCGGGAAAATTTCCCCGCGTGGGCGATTTCCTCGCGGTTGTATCGCTTCCCTCCTCATCGGAATATACATTCCTTTTCAAGAGGGTTTATAACCGGCACGCCAGAAAGGAGATCGTCGACTTCATAGGACCGTCATCAATACCGGGAATCAGTCATTCCGACCACTACAGCTTCGTAAAGCAGGGCTACCCGGCCATCATGCTCACCGATACCGCATTTTACCGAAACTCCAATTACCATACCGAACATGATACCTTCGACACCATTAATTTTTCATTCATTACCGAGAACATATGGAATATTCACCTCGCGCTCGCAGAAATAGCGGATATGGAAACACTGAAACCGGTGGCAATGGAAGGAACCCCCTGATACAATCCTGCCAGGGCTGGCAGAAATCTTCACATTTGAGGGATTAACATGGAATGCAAAAAAGAAAAGAATCTGAATAAATGCACATGTACGTATGGCAGTTGTGGACGAAAAGGCATCTGTTGCGACTGTCTGCACTACCACAGGACATCACGTGAAATACCGGGCTGTTTTTTCCCTGCCGATGCAGAAGCAACATACGACAGGTCGTTTGAGCATTTCGCGCGCCTGGTCGCGACTGGAAAAATCTGATTACGCAAAGCGCTCGAATCTTTCCTTCTTTGCCTTGCAGATCGGACAGACGTCGGGCGGATCCTCCCTGGCACAAAGATATCCGCACACCTTGCAGCGCCAAACAGGCAGGGGAAGCGAACCGCCAAAGCTCCCGCTTGAGTGAGTTTCAGTGCCGGAAATCCTTTTCTCCTCGGGAGTCCTTCGTTCAGGTATTGCATGTATCTTTTTTTCGCCTGCCAGCACCCTTGAGGAAACATATAACCCGCAATAGCATGCATCGTATTCACCCAGGTCGGCATCCCTGTAATCGCACGGACAGATTATATCGAGGTCTAACTTCTTGATACCGGTGGCGAGCCTGCAGGGACATGCCCAGTATCCATACCTGTTTTCATTAATTAATAGCCCTAGCACGAGCTCTTTCGTGAATTCCAGATCCGGGTTCAGGTGATAGCCGCCGGCCTCGGCATCCTTTACGAGTTTTATATAAACGTCATCAATTTCCTTAGCTGAAATCTCCATGGTTTTCTATCCGATCTCTTTCATTATTTTTTCCTCATCGAACCCTACGACACATTTGTCCCCGCCAAAGATCAGGGTGGGAAACGAGCATAAGGGATTCCACTTCTTTACTTCTTCCTTTACTTTCAGGTTTTCATCCTGCTCCAGGAGATCCACGTACACGTAATAGTAGTCGATCCCGTTATCGTCCAGAAGCTTCCTGGTTTTCTTGCACCAGACACACGTACTGAGCGCATAAAGCTCGATCCTGCCCTTGATTTTTCCCTTTACATGAGTAAATGGTATCATATACACCGCTCCATTGTTGTCTTAATTTATACATTCCCCGGGAAGTTGTCAAATGATAATATACAAGGGCGCTGCATGATCTCCGTATTCCATGCAAAAAATGGTTGTATTCATGTTTTCATTATTATATCACCTGATTCACAATAACGCGAGAGTGGGAGTTACCACATGAAGAGGATATCCATATTCCTGTGTTCGATTGCCATCCTATTCTGGAATCCTTCCTACTCACTTCATGCGCAGGTGTTTTCCTCCGTACTGGAGCCGCTTCAGAATCCCCCCGGTATCGACTGGAAGGTAATCGAAACTCCGCACTTCCAGATCGTATTTCCTTCGGAAATCGAGAAAGACGCGCAGCGTGTAGCCAATACGCTTGAACACATCCGCAAGCATAATTACAAAACGCTTCCTGCAAGTTCCTCCAGACTGACGGTGCTGCTCTTCAACAAGTACGCTGATTCAAACGGTATGGCTGCCTTCGCCCCGCGTCGCACGGAATGGTACAACGTCCCGCCCCAGCATCCGTTCATAGGAACGAACGACTGGTACAACGTCCTCGGCATCCACGAGTACAGGCACATTATTCAATTCGATTTCATGAAGCGCAACACCTATTACTGCTGCTATTTGCTTGCCGGCGAACAGGGATTGGCCTACACCGAATTCTTTTCCGTTCCCGGATGGTTTTTCGAAGGAGACGCTACGGTCATGGAAACCCTCCTGAGCGACGGCGGACGGGGAAGGGAGCCAAGCTTCGATGTCGAGCTGCGTGCCCAGCTGTTAAGCGGAATCAAATACGATTATTACCAGGCTATGTTCGGCTCATACAAAAACTGGGATCCGCTGCATTCACCCTATCTAATGGGATATTACATGGTTTCGTATGTTCGCCGTCACCATGACCGGAATACCTGGAACAAGGTGATCGATTTCACCACATGGGTGCCTGTTCCATACTGGTTTCATTTTTCATTGTATCGCAATACCAACGAAGGAGCCGTCGGCACGTACAGGGCGACCATGAACGAAATGGAGAAGCTGTGGCGAGAGCAGATCGAAGGACTCGCCATTACCCCTGCGCAGGCCATAAGCAGGGGCAACCGCAGTGAATGGACATATTACCAGGCCCCGCAGTTCACTTCCTCAGGCGATGTTATCTCACTAAAATACGGGATCGAGCATCAGTATGAATTTGTTCTCATCGATGCAGCCACCGGAATGGAGCGCTCCCTTTGTTTTCCCGGATACATTAATTATCTCAATCCGTCCGTTTCCGGCACCAGCGTCGTCTGGGCGGAGATAATCCCCGATCCCCGGTGGAGACAGCAGAGCTTCTCCGTCATCAAGCTATTTGATTCACGCACCGGCGTGATACGCGACCTCAGCTCCAGGTCGAAGCTTTACGCTCCCTCCCTGTCCCCTGACGGCACCGTAATTGCGTGCGTGGAGTATTCGGAGCAGAACGCCTGCTCCCTGGTGCTCATAAATTCGTCGGACGGGTCAGAGCGCGCCCGCATTCCTAACCCGGATAACCGCTTTATCATGACCCCCCAGTGGACCCCGGACGGCTCGCGTCTCATTTATACAAAGACCGATCGCTCCCTTGGCAAGTCGCTCGTCATGGCTGATCTTGCAACCATGAAAGAAGAAGAAATGCTGCCGTATTCCGCGCTGGACACGGTCTCTCCGGTCAGCGACGGAAAATATGTATATTACAGCTCTCCCTATTCAGGGATCGACAATATTTATGCGTTCGACACTGCATCCAGGAAGGTATTCCAGGTGACGAGCCGTAAATTCGGCGCATATAACCCTTCGCTTTCCGCTGACGGGAAAACCCTTCTTTTCAATGACGTCACCGAACATGGATTCGCAGCAGTTACCATGGCCGTCAATCCCGCCGTCTGGGTGCCGATCGAAAAAATCGAGAAACGGGGCGTTGACTATTTCCGTCCCCTTCTGGAGCAGGAGGCAGGGGGCAGTATTTTAAATGACATTCCCTCAAATGGTTTTCCCGTAAAAGATTACTCGGGACCCGGTTCCCTGTTCACGGTGCACAGCTGGAATCCTGCACCGGGCCCGGACCCCAGCGAGTTTGCAATCTATATTACATCCACGAGCATGCTAAACACCCTCATGCTGTCAGGGGGATACATTTATAACAATAACGAGCATACAAACGCCGGAAAGGCCATCCTGAGTTATGCGGGCCTGTACCCTATAATGGATTTAAGTTTTTTATATGGGGGAAGAAGCTCCACCTATGACGTGAAGGAGCCGGGCGGAAAGACAAAAACCTATACATATTCGTGGAAGGAGACCACGCCGACTGCAACGATACGAGTCCCGCTTGATTTTTCCAGGGGCCGTTATGCTACGCTTCTTGAAGCAAAAACCAGCATTGGATATACGATGATTTCGAATATCGAAATCGACACCGCACACAAAAACAACAATGGTACCTTCATCCCGGTGTCATACGCCTTCGCCTTTTTCAACGGATATCAATGGCTCCGGGATATTTATCCCGTGGTTGGACAGCAGGTAACGATTTCATACTCCCACACCCCCATGAAAGGCGATTACCGGGGGAGTCTTCTTTCCACAATGGCCACCCTTTATTTCCCGGGCATTTTTTCGCATAACAGCTTTTTTCTGCAGGGGGCTTATGAACGGCAGCGCGAGCAGAATTACCGCTTTGAAAGCATGGTCCTTTTCGCGCGTGGGTATTCATATCGATTCCTCCAGGACTTTTACAAAGCGGGTGTCAATTATACTTTTCCCCTGCTTTATCCCGACTTGAACATCCTTGGAATCGTTTACCTGAAAAGGTTGTTTGCAAACGCGTTTTATGATCATGGAGCCGGAGCTATCGACGGGAGGCGGGTTATGCTTCGGTCGCTTGGAGGAGAGCTTAATTTTGAGGCATACTACTTTACCTTACCGTTCCCCCTTATCGTCGGGCTTCGCGAGTCTTACCTGCTGGACAGGAACAAGGAGCAGGCAAAGCACACCACAAGCATAGAAATATTTTTAACTCTCCTGGCTGCAAAGATCTAGGGCTGCTGGTCTGAATCGGGTCTAATCTAATAATTTCATTTCCTTGAATAAGTGCGCACGTGATCAGCCCGTTCTTCCGTTTATCCGATCGGTTGAAAATAATGGTCGCAAATCAGCCCATTTTTGCCGGAAATGATAAAAAAAGTTGACAAAAAAGAGGTCAATCAATATATTATGAGTGAGTACTCACTCTTATTATAGCGGTCACTCCTTTGGGAGCGCAATTCTGTTTATCGGGAGGCTTCTCATGGTAATAAAGCTTTCATACCTTTTATTCACCGTGTTCTACAAGACATCGATCATTAAATATTTCCATCGCAGAAATATCCAGACAGCGGTTGGACCCCGTTAGGGGTATCCTGGACAGTGCATGCCAGTATTTCCTTGACATCCTGGTCTATTTAAACCACATGGAAGAGGCGGGAATGGTCCCGTCTCTTCCATGATACCGGTCAAAATAACAGTTACCGAAGGCGCCTGCCTTCCGTCTTACCAGACCCGGGGTTCCTCCGGGGCCGACCTTCATGCCTTTTTATCGGAAGCTCTCACGATTGAGCCTGGTTCAATTGCGCTTGTGCCTACCGGGCTCTTCATTGAGCTTCCCTACGGGTACGAAGCCCAGATCAGACCCAGGAGCGGGCTTGCGTTGAAACATGGAATTACTCTCCTCAATACCCCTGGAACGATTGATTCCGATTATCGCGGGGAGATTAAAATTATCATGGCCAATTTCGGGAAGGACCCGTTCGTCATCGAAAACGGCATGAGAATAGCCCAGATGGTTTTTGCACGGACATTCAGGGGCGATTTTGAGATCACGGGCGATCTCTCGGGAACGGATCGCAATGAGGGAGGATTCGGACACAGCGGAGTATGAAGCAGGATAAAGACCAAAAGGTGAAGATAATTCCAATCGGGGGACTCTCTTCGATCGGAACCAACATGACGCTTTTCGAATTCGGCGATGATATACTGGTAGTCGATTGCGGAATCATGTTTCCAAACGAGGAAATGCCCGGAATCGATTTCATCATCCCGGATTTTTCCTACATCACCAGGAACCGGAGCCGCGTGAAGGGCATCATCATAACGCACGGACACGAAGACCACATCGGAGCCGTTCCGTACCTGCTCCAGGAAATCAGCGCCCCCGTATTCGGCACGAAGCTTACCCTGGGGCTCATCCAGAGCCGTCTCGAGGAGCATCCTCCCAGGGAAAAGCCGACCTGCATCGAGGTGGAGCCCGGCTCCAGGATACAGGTAGGGGGCTTCCTTGTCGATTTCCTTCGTGTCAACCACTCGATTATCGACGGGACCGCGCTGGCAATAACAACCCCGGTTGGCGTCATCGTCCACACCGGAGATTTTAAAATCGACTTCTCTCCGGTTGACGGCAAGGTTACGGACATCTACCGGTTTTCCGAGTACGGCGAAAAGGGAGTGCTGCTGCTCATGTCGGACAGCACGAATGCCGAACGAAAGGGATATACCCGTTCCGAGAGCGTGCTGGCATCCAGGCTCATGGAGATCTTCTCGACCGCGCGTGGAAGGATAATCGTCGCGACCTTCGCCTCAAACATACACCGTATACAGCAGGTCCTCGACGCCGCGCAGAAATACAATCGCCGCGTGGTCTTTTCCGGAACCACGATGGTGAAAAATGTCGAGATCGCGCAGAACCTGGGTTATCTGAACTTTAAGAAAAACCTAGTCGTCGACATCAAGGAAGCATCTTCAATTCCCCATAAAAAACTAGTGGTGGTCTGTACGGGTTCGCAGGGCGAACCAATGTCCGCGCTTGCACGCATGTCTTCCGGATCGCACAAGCATTTCTCCGCCGGTGCGGGCGACACCGTGATCATCACCGCATCGGTAATTCCTGGAAATGAGCGCACCGTGTACACAGTTATCAACGCCCTCATGCGCATGGGAGCGGACGTTTTTTACGAACAGGACGAGGACATACACGTCTCGGGCCATGCGTCGCAGGAGGAGCTCAAGCTCATGATTTCACTCACCCGACCGCGCTTTTTCCTGCCCATTCACGGCGAGTATCGTCATCTTCGCGCCCATGCAAGGCTCGCCGAATCCCTGGGAATCAAGCCCTCGCATATTCTCATCGCCGAAAACGGCGATATGCTCGAGCTTGGCAAGAAAAGCTTCGAGAAAACGGGGAAGATCGAGCTATCACAGGTGTTCGTCGACGGGAACGAGATCGAGGACGTATCCAGCTCCATCATCAAGGACAGGAAATCCATGTCAAACGAGGGTATCATCGCGGTGACCGTTGTGGTCTCCGACGGCATGCTGGTGCATCAGCCCGAGATACTCTCCCGCGGATTCATCACGGGAAGGTCCACCCGCGTGCTCGACCTTATTCGAGCGGATGCCGGGGAAGAAGTGCACAAGCTGCTCGAGGACGGCGTTCTTCCGCGCGAGGTCGCCCTTATTCTCAGGAAAAACATTAAAAATCACGTATATCGGCTCACCCGGCGCAACCCCCTGATAGAGATTCAGGTTCTGGAGGTATAATATGAATTCTCGCTATTTTGCGTTAACGCTCCTTGGAGTTGTGCAGGGTATAGCTGAATTCCTTCCCATCTCGTCCTCCGGCCACCTGGTAATAATTGAAAACCTTCCGCTGGTTCACGACTCTTTGAAGGTCATTTCCGCCGAAACGGGCCTTTTTATTGCGGTCATGCTGCATCTCGCCACCCTCCTAGCGGTATGCGCGTTCATGTGGAAGGACATCTGGTACATCGTGAAGGGGACCGCTCTCGCCTTATGGACGAGAAACCTGTCCAGGCACGAGCTCAGGGCCACGCTGTATATTATATGCGCAACAATACCCGCGGGGATTATTGGGTATGCCTTCAAGGACTTCTTCGAGGGCATGTTCGCCTCCCCCCTGGCCACGTGTTTTTTACTCATCCTGAACGGCACAATCCTGATATCCACTAAAATTATACGCCCCGGCGTCCGAAAATTAGAGGAGACAGGTTCGTATCGTTCGATCGGGGTCGGGTTTTTCCAGGCTTTCGCAATACTGCCGGGCATTTCGCGGTCCGGGATGACCATTACCGGCGGCATGCTCGCAGGTTTGCGCCCCGAGGAGGCGGCCCGTTTCTCTTTTCTCATGGCCATCCCGGTCATTGCCGGTTCAGGCCTGCTTGAATTGCTGAAAGCCGGGCGCGCACCGCTTGCTGGCGAACTGATAGCGCCTCTCTGCATTGCCCTGGCAGTATGCTTTGTGGTAGCCCTTGCTTCACTGAAGCTTCTCTTTTACCTGGTGAAAAAGGTAAGGATAGATATTTTTGGCTACTACACCATCGCCGCGGGAATCGCAGGGGCTGCATATTTCCTCAGCATCTAGCGCCGTCTTTCCCACGCGCCGGACGGACCTGACGGCCTCAACCATGGAGGGATTGCGTGTTCAGCGACCGTCGGTACCAGGAGATTGCGGGAATCCTCATTATTGTCTTCACAATAATCCTCCTGCTGTCGCTTACGAGCTTCAGCCTCAATGATTTCGAACAGTTGACGTACAACAAGCCCGTAAAGAACCTCATCGGGCCCTTCGGTGCGTGGCTCGCTAATTTCTTCCGCACCGCGTTCGGCTACTCCTCCCTGATTTTTTGCGTAATCCTCGGGTTTTCCGGATACTCCGTGCTGAAAAAAGGCGGCGTGGGCCAGGACATGGAGCGGATTTTCTCGCTTTCCTTTCTCGTGCTCACCACATCGGCCATGCTTGCCCTGGTTCTTTCCACGAGCCTGCCGCAATTCTCCGGCGGGTTTATAGGGCTCTATATTCATAAATTCCTCGATCGCTGCATGGGGGGCGTCGGCGCCACCCTGGTAATCATACTCATGAACCTGACCGGGTTCATCCTGCTTGGCGCGCTTTCGATCAACGCGCTCATTCATTCCGCCCGCATTCCCGACTCCTCCGGGCTCAAGGCCCGCCTTGGCGCGCTCGCCGGGTTCTTTGCAAGAGGGCATACTGCACCGCTCAATTCGATCGATGAGGATTTGGCCAACTCGAATAAAAAGGCGCGTAAACCTCCATGGATTACCAGGAAACGCGTAACAATTTACAATGGCCGCATCCAGGATGACGACAAGGACAGGCACAGCTACGCGCTTAACCTTCTGGAATTCAAGAACTCCCTTTTAAAAGAGTCATTTTCCACTGGGGAGTCCGACGAGGTTTCCCATTCAATGGTGGTTTCCCTCGATGATTCAGGGGACAGAGATGAACAGGATCTCACAGCCACGCCCGGTACAGAGACTGATCTTCATGAAGGCGCCCGTGAATGCGATGCTGAAGGGTTCATTGACGATGACGCTCAGTTCCCCGAAGGGGAAACTGCTAAAATAAAAACCTCCCGGTTCAGCATCGCCGATGCCGACGAACCGGTCATGGATGCCGTGCGCCGCGATGATTCCGTCATGCCTTCTTCCATCCAGGATCCCGAGCCCGGTTCCGAACGGCAGCACAGGGTGATGCGGGAACCCTCCTCGAAGAGCACGACGGCCAAAGGCACCGCTCCCGGCGAAGTCCAGCAGACATTTGATTTTGGCGGGTTCGATGCCGGCCTTCTTCCGGACGAAAAGGTGTTCGAAGAAATTTCCATCAACCACGAATACATCGTACCCACCGCGTTTCTGCAATCATCGTCCATGTCCGACGGCGAGAGCTGGCGCAGCGAGATACTCAAAAATTCCGAGCTTCTCGTCAACACGCTGCGCGATTTCGGGATTGAGTCCCGGGTGATAAACGTGAACCGGGGACCGGTCATAACACTTTACGAAATGCAGATCGCGCCGGGAATCAAGGTCAACCGCATCGTCAGCCTCTCCGACGACATCGCCCTGGCGCTTGCGGGCTCCCGGGTGCGCATCGTCGCTCCCATACCCGGGAAATCCGCCATCGGGGTCGAGGTTCCCAATTCCCGCAGGGAGATGGTCGCGCTTGGAGACGTCATAGGCTCCCGGGAGTTTCAGGGCTCGTCGGGCCATTTAAAAGTGGCCCTGGGGAAGGACATCCTGGGCAAGCCCGTGATGCTCGATTTAAAAAAGCTCCCGCACCTTCTCATCGCGGGGGCGACGGGATCCGGGAAATCCGTGTGCGTGAATTCCATCATCACGAGCCTCGTGTACAGCTACGACCCCAATTTCGTCCGGTTCATCATGGTCGACCCCAAGATGGTCGAGCTGCAGCTTTATAATGGAATTCCCCACCTCCTCACACCGGTCATCGTCGACGCCACGGTGGCGCCCAAGGCGCTCAAGTGGGCCATGTACGAGATGGAGCGCCGCTATCGCCTGTTGTCGCAGCTCAACACCAGGGACATCGAGCGCTACAACCAGAAGGTGAGCGGGTACGGGGCCCAGTACGAAAAGCTTCCCTACATAGTTATCATCATGGACGAGCTGGCGGACCTGATGATGGTCGCCTCGAAGGAGATCGAGGGTTACATAACCCGCATCGCGCAGAAAGCCCGTGCCGTGGGCATACACCTGGTGCTTGCCACCCAGCGTCCCTCGGTGGACGTCATCACGGGCGTCATCAAGGCGAATTTTCCCGCGCGTATCGCATTCCAGGTCGCCCAGAAGACCGATTCACGCACCATAATCGACCAGAATGGCGCCGAGAAGCTCCTGGGAAAGGGAGACATGCTCTACCAGTCGCCCATGAGCTCATTCCCCATGCGCCTGCAGGGAGCCTTCATCTCGGAAGACGAGATCCAGAACATCGTCACGCACCTTCGCTCCATGGGAAATCCCAATTACATCGACATTGACGAAAGCATCTTCGAAGAGGAGCTTGCCGACGAGGAAGGCGGGGACGATGACGCACTTTTCGTAGAAGCGCTCAAGATCGTGGAGGAAACGAAAAAAGCCTCCGCATCATACCTGCAACGGAGGCTTTCCATAGGCTATAATCGCGCGGCCCGCATCATCGAGCTCATGGAAGAACGGGGTTACATAGGCGCCCAGCAGGGAAGCAAGCCGCGCGAGGTGTTCATCTAGGCCGGCCGGCTACTCGGCCCTGGTCCACGTCTCCGAACGCCCTATCCAGCTGAACCCGATGAATCCCTTGACCTTGAGGACGCCATTGCCCTCCAGCCACATAAGGCACTTATAGGTATCTCCCGAATCGGGATCGTAGATGTAGCCGTTCTCCCATTTTTCCCCGGTGTATTCAAAATTCCAGAGCATGACCTTGCCAAGGATCTTGTCGTTGCGCCGCGCCGGGTCGGGGTTCTTGGTGTCCAGGTCATCCGGATTCGTCTTGAGCCAGCTTATCCTTCCGCAGATTTTATCTTCGCACTTGAAGATGGTGATTTTCGCATCCTGTTTCGCGGTAAACCAGGTTCCAACTACATCATCGCCCCCCGCCTTGAGCCCCACCGGGAGCACGGCAAGGGATATTGCCAATACAGAAATCGTAAGAAATCTGAACATCTGCGATCCTCCTCTATTGCAATGATTGCGCGTCTATGATCCACACCTTACAGGAACGGCGGATTTGATTCAACGCCAAATTATTATTAATCCAGGTTTTCCGCCGGTCCCGCGCTAAGGTATTCATTAAAATCGGCTTGACCCGATTTATTAGCCGCTCACAATGTGTGCCTGGACGCCTGTAACACAATTTCCTGATACCATATCCAAGGAGCGCCACAATGAAAACCCGCATTACAAAGCTTTTCGGTATTGAACATCCCATAATTCTTTCGGGCATGAGCTGGATCAGCGTCCCCAGGCTGGTCGCCGCCGTCTCCAATGCCGGGGGACTTGGCATACTCGCGACCGGCGTGATGACCGCCGACGAGACCAGGGCCGCGATCAAGGAAATACGCTCGCTCACCAAGAAACCGTTTGCCGCCAATATTACTCTTTATTTCCCAGGAGCCGAGCGGAACGCCCAGGTCCTGATAGATGAAAAAGTCCCGGTAATCAATTATGCCCTGGGAAAAGGCGACTGGCTGGCCAAGAAAGTCCATGCCTACGGTGGCAAGGTCGTCGCCACCGTCACCACCCACAAGCACGCGCTCGCCGCGGAGCGTGACGGCGCCGACGCACTCATCGTGACCGGCTACGAGGCCGCCGGTCACGGCGGCGCAATCACCTCGCTCGTCCTGATTCCCAGCATCGCCGAAGCCGTAAAAATTCCAATCATCGCGGCCGGCGGAATCGCGGACGGACGGGGGCTTGCCGCGGCTCTTGCGCTCGGAGCCGACGGAGTATCTATGGGATCCCGATTCATGAACACGATCGAAAGCCCCGTGCATGAGAACATGAAGAAGCTCAGCATAGCGAAAACCATTTACGATACGGTCTACACGCCAAAGATAGACGGTCTTCCCGCCCGTTTCATGAAATCCAAAAAGGTTCTAAAGGTAATGAGCCGCCCATTGAACCTCATAACCGCGGCGTTCAATTCGCGTGAAATCGCCAAATCGCTCGGGTACCCCTGGATCAAGATAGCGCTTGCCATTCTTCTCCAGGGCTACGGGCGCGCCAAAAAAATGGCCACCATGGCCAATGGTTTCAAGGCCTTCAGGGTAGGAACCATGGATGGCGATAACGCGCACGGCGTGCTCCCGCTGGGACAGGTCACTGGCCTCATCCACGATACCCCCAAGGTTGCGGACCTTGTCAAGCGACTGGTCAAAGAGGCCAGGGAGGCCCAGAAAGACCTCAACGCCAAGATGAAGTAAAGGTCAGGGAGGCGGGTGAAACCCCGCCTCCTTTTTTCATTTTTTTCTTGACCTCAACATAACATTGTTATGTTGTGTATCTACGGCACTCATCATGCGAAAAAACAATCGCGAAAGGATACTTGAAACCGCTCGCTCCCTTCTCCCCCGTTACGGGTACAGCGGCATTTCCATACGGGCCATCGCGTTCCGCGCCAGGCTCACCACGGGCGCCATTTACTTCCATTTCAAAAACAAGCGCGATATTTACAAGACCATCTGCTACGAGGCCATAGACCTCATGGTCACGAGGATGCGCGAGGGAATTGCCGGTCGATCCACCCCGAACCAGAAGCTGATATCTATATATGATACCTACATGGAATTCTTCTACAGGCACAGGGACTATTACAACATCATCATGGAGTACAAGGCCCATTACGGGACCGAGGGGTCGGGCAGCGACGAAATCGCCCAGAAGCTCACCGAGCTCACCAGGGTGACGGAGGAAACCATCTCGCTTGGAATCAGGGAAAAGCGCATCCGCGAGCTCAATCCATTGATGCTGTCGGTTTTTCTCGCCGCGGTGACCGAGGGCATGCTGCAATACAAAAAGCTGGGACTCCTGGACGCGCTCAAGATTTCCGACGACCAGTTCCGCAGCTTCATGGCCGAAATCGTCGACATCGGGATACATTCATGAATGCGCCTCGTTTAAAAAGGTCTGGGATATCTGCTCCAATACGCATTTTTTGGCGATAACATTCGCTGTTGCATAAAAAAATTCTAGGAGAATACCATGAAAACCAGGATCACGAAGCTGCTCGGCATCAAGTATCCCATCATCCTCCCGGGAATGAGCTGGATCAGCACCCCGGAGCTCGTCGCCGCGGTCTGCAACGCCGGCGGGCTTGGCATACTCGCCACCGGCCCCCTTAATCCCGATCAGACCAGGCAGGCGATCAAGCGCATCCGAGAGCTCACCAACAAGCCGTTCGGCGCTGGGGCAACGCTTCTCATGCCGGGCGCCCGCGAAAACGCGGAGGTGCTGCTGGAGGAGAAGGTTCCCGTTATCAACTTTTCTCTTGGAAAAGGCGACTGGATCACCAAGCGCGCCCACGCATACGGCGGGAAGGTGATCGCGACCGTCGTCACCCTCAAGCATGCGCTCGCCGCGGAGCGTGACGGCGCCGACGCGCTGCAGGTGACCGGTCACGAGGCGGCGGCCCACGGCGGTCTCGTCACGTCCCTGGTACTCGTTCCCAATATCGTGCGCGCGGTCAAGATACCGGTAATCGCTACCGGCGGATTCGGCGACGGGTACGGGCTCGCAGCGGCCCTTGCGCTTGGCGCGGACGCGATCGCGATGGGCACCCGGCTGTCGGTCACCAGGGAAAGCCCCGTGCACGAGGCCACCAAGAAGGCCACCATCGAAAGCGGAATGGACGACACTATCTATTCCAACAGGTTCGACGGACTCTACTGCCGTGTACTTAAAACGCCCGCCGCCAAGAAGGCGATCCGCAGGGGCATGAGCCTCCCGCGCGCGTTCGTCGCCTCCATCGCGATAACCAGGCAGATGAAGCTTCCCTGGTTCAAGCTGATGCTCGGCACCATGGTGAAAGGGCCCAAGATCATGATCCAGCTTTCGCAGATGGCCACCGCGTTCGCGCAGATCCAGAGGGCCACCGAGGACGGCGACCTCAAGAAGGGTGTGCACCTCATAGGCCAGGTCCAGGGACTCGTGTGCGACATGCCTCCGGTCAAGGACCTCATCGAGCGGACCATCGCCGAGGCAAAAGACGCGCTTAAAAAAATGAACGCAATGGTCAAATAGCGGCAAATACAAATCGAGGTTCGCTAAAAAAAGGAGAGCATCATGTTTCCGTACCTGTTCAGCCCGATAACCATCAACAAACTGGAAATCAAAAACCGGGTGGTCTACCCTTCACTGGGCCTGCTCTATTCGCGCGATGGCAAGCTCAATGATCGTTACGTGAATTATTTTCGCGAGCGCGCCCGCGGCGGCGCCGGCATCGTAACCGTGGGCCCCGTAGGCATCGACCTTCTGGGCATCGGTTCCATAGCCATGTCGCTGCGGGAAGACGGCGAGATCCCCTCGTTCAGGAGTCTCGCGACCGCTATTAAAAATGAGGGCGCCCGTGCCTGGGTCCAGCTCTATCATGCAGGCGCATACGCCTACTCCATGCTCATTGATAACCTGCAGCCGATCGCGCCTTCCGCGGTATATTCGCGCATGTCCAAGACTACGCCGCGTGAGCTCATGGTGGAAGAGATCAAGAAGCTGCAGGAAGACTTCGTGCTCGCCGCGCTCAGGGCCAGGGAGGCGGGGTTCGACGGCGTCGAGGTGATCGGCTCCGCGGGATATCTCATCACCCAGTTCCTCTCGCCCCTCAAGAACCTTCGCACGGATGAATACGGGGGAAGCTTCGAGAACAGGGTCCGGTTCGCCCGGGAGCTCATCGAGCTCATGCGTGCGCGGCTTGGAAAAGACTACCCTCTCACCATCAGGATCGCGGGCAACGACTTCGTTCCAGGCAGCAATACGTCCGCGGAGACGGTGGAATTCGCAAAAATGTACGAGCGCGCCGGGGTCGACGCGATCAGCGTGACGGGGGGATGGCATGAGTCCCGGGTTCCCCAGCTTCCCATGGAAGCGCCCCGCGGCGTGTTCTCCTACCTTGCGCTCAACATCAAGCGCGCGGTGAAGATCCCTGTCTACGCGTCCAACCGCATAACCGATCCCGAGCTTGGCGACAGGGTAATCCGTGACGGGCTCGCCGACCTGGTCAACCTGGGAAGGGTGCTCATCGCCGATCCCGAGTGGCCCAGGAAGGCGCAGGAGGGGAGGGTCGACGAGATCCGTCCCTGCGTCGCCTGCAACCAGGGATGCACAGATGAAGTCTTCAGCGGGCGTGCCGTATTCTGCCTGGGCAATCCCCGGGCCGGGTTCGAGGGCGAGCGCGTCATCAGGCGCGCAGACAAGCCAAAAAAGGTCATGATCGTCGGCGCAGGTCCCGGAGGGCTCGAGGCCGCCGTCGTCGCGGCACAGGCAGGTCACCACGTTTCTCTTTACGAAAAATCCGACGACATTGGCGGCCAGCTCTGGATAGCGGGCGCACCGCCCCACAAGCACGAGCTGCTGGAATTCATACGCTATTATCGGACCATGTTGAAGAAGCTGGACATTCCCGTGATACTCAATTCCGAGGTTACCGCCCGGACCGTGAAGGAGCACAAACCGGATCATATCATAGTGGCCGAGGGCGCCGAGCCGCTGGTTCCCCGCATAGAAGGCACCGGCGATCCCACTTCACTGACCGCTTGGGACGTGCTCAGGCGCGATCCCATGATCGGCAGCGAGATCGCCGTCATCGGCGGCGGTGCTGTTGGAATCGAAACTGCGCTCTTTCTCGCCGCGAAGGGCACCCTGTCTCCGGAGGTTCTTCATTTCCTCATCTCATTTGACGCCGAATCCATGAACAGGATCCAGGAGTACATGTACCACGGATCCAAGAGCGTGACCATATTCGAGATGCTGCCCACTATAGGCAAGGATGTGGGACGGTCCACGCGATGGGTTCTCCTGGACCGGGTTAAAAAATTCGGCATTAACGTGGTCCCCGGCGCGAAGGTGCTTTCTGTTGCCGGAGGCTCGGTACGGTTCGAAAGGGAAGGGCGTGAGGAAACCCGGAAGTTCGACACGGTCGTTCTCGCATTCGGCTCGCGCTCGGTCAGGAAAACCACTATCGAGATCGAGAAAACCGGGGTTCCCTTCAAGGCGATCGGTGATTGCGTGAAACCGATGAAAATCAACGACGCGATCCACGCGGGATTCCTGGCGGCGCTCGAAATATAGGCGCGTTAATCGATGCATCACCACGGGGCGGGACCTGGTCCTGCCCCCGTCATTTTAGCGCTCTCTGTATATAGGTGCTGTAGTCCTTTATCACCGGCATGTAGTCCAGGTTCAGCAGGTTCGACGAGATGACGAAATCGGCGGTTGACCTGTTGCAAGCGGTAGGTATGTTGTACAGCACGGCTATGCGTAGCAGCGCCTTGATGTCAACGTCGTGCGGCTGCGGCTCCATTGGGTCCCAGAAAAAGATCATTATGTCGATCCTTCCCTCGGCAATCATCGCCCCTATCTGCTGGTCACCCCCAAGAGGGCCTGACTTGAGCTTGAGCACCTCGGTGGCATTAGGCGCGCCGCGCCCGTCTCGTGACAGCTTGGTGTTTATCGCATCCTCCACCATCCTGCCCGTCGTTCCGGTACAGATAAGGTTATGGTGTGCCAGGACCTGGAAATTCCATTCAACCCACTCAATGAGGTCCCGCTTCATATTATCGTGAGCGACCAGCGCAATCTTTTTTGTCTTTTCCATTGAAACATCCTCCGGCGTTTATTAATCAGGTATGTTCCCTGTACTAATTTGTGCATAAATATTGCCGCCACATTTTTGTTCAATCAATTTTATATAACAAAGCCATTTTATCATCCTTTTCCGATTGCCAATGTCTCGAATGGGCGATCCATCATCCCGTTCCCGTAATATGGCGGTAGCCCCAATTAATACTTGCAATTTATTAGAAAAATACCCGTGTTGTGTAGTTAACGATTTAATTAATTCCCATTGTCATTTCTTCAGGAGTGTCCATGCTGAGCGATGTGGTGAATTTTTCCAACGTCAGCGTTCACTGGTTCGATGTGGCGCTCATTGTAGCTTACCTCGTCGGCATCGCGCTGTACGGACATATATTCAGCGCGCGCATCCATTCCTCCCACGATTACTTTCTCGCCGGGAAATCGCTTTCATGGTGGGTGATCGGGATGTCCATAATCGGCACGAACATCGGCTCCAACGATTACGTGGGCGGCGCGGGCGGCGCGTATAAGATCGGCATCGCCCAGGCGAACTTCGAATGGATAGGGGCCATCCCCGCAATGATCATCGCAGCGTTTGTAT
>CALMJO010000671.1 GCA_937864375.1 uncultured Spirochaetota bacterium | reverse complement strand
AAGAGATCGCCGAATACCGCGAGCTGGTTCCCCTGCTCAGGAACCTCGCCCGGCGGGCGGCGCTGGCGGCGGAAATGCTAAAAAACTTTGGCGAGGGCGCCGCGGCATCGAACGAGTTCGCGCGCGGCCTGGTCCGCCAATTCGAAGAGGACCGCGACGTCCTCGGGGAGAGCGCCCACATACTGAAACAGGACTTTGCCGGCTACCTGGGCGAGCACAGGGATTTTCTGGAGGCCGCCGGCCAGGCGATCGAGGAGAGCGTGAAGGACGTCAAGAGGGCGTTCAAGATGCTGAACATACTCTTTGGCCTTCTCCCGAACTCCGACATGAAAATGAACTACCTCTCCCAGCTCGAGGTGAGGTATTCCCGGGAACTGCGCTCATGCGTCACCATGCACAACAGGAACTATTTCAGCGAAGACGAAAAGCGTACCACGGACGCCGGCGGCTTCAATTACCGGATCAACGACACCAGGACGATCAAGCGGACGGACGTCTCCCTCTCCCTGCTGGACTGGGATGCCCTCGAATACCGACCTGCAGAGCGCGTCTCCACGGTGCTCTCCCCGCGGCTTTCGGTGGACTACTACAACGAGGAGGTCGAGTCGTACAACCAGTGGATATGGGTCTACGACGCCGGCGAGCTTCCCATGAACCTCGAGAAAAGGTCCGAAACCACGCGGGCATACCTTCCCTGGCTCGACCTGAACCTTGCCCTGAGCTTCCGGTCGCGGTACACCCTGGGCGTGGGCGGGGGGATCATGCCATGGAGCTACGAGCGCATCAACACCGACATCAACTACAACAGGATCATCGTCAAGCGCCTGGGCCCTCCCATTGAAACCGAAATCGTCTCCTACATGGCCGACTGGGCCAACAGGTTCCCGGGCTGGGGCTACCGGCTGAACGGCAGCCTCGAGGTGCTCGATTTCCTCTACGGGGACTGGAAGCTCCATGCGGGCTGGGCCGTCAAGATAGGGGAAACGCAGAACACGATCGTGTACGGCGGGGCCCTGAGCAACGAAACGCGGAAGCACACGCTCCAGGGGATCAGGACGAACTTCAATTTCAACGCATACTACGCAATGAATTTCCTGGATTTCCTCGACATCCACCCCATGCTCCGCTTTGGCGTTGAGGAGCAGAAGGTCTTTGCCGGGGGCACGCAGTATGATTATCTTTCGTACAGGAAATACGAGCTGGGGATCGTACTGAGGTACTGATGACATGAGAGCGACGACAATAAAAAAGCGCTCACCGGTCGGCCACAGGGCGGCGATGATCCTCATGCCGCTGCTGATTTTATTCTCGCTCTATACAAGCTGCTATGTACTGGATCACGAGAAGCTCCAGGGACGATCTCCGTCCATATTTTACATTGAAGCCTTTGAGAGAAACGATTTACTATACCCTTATCCTGGCGACATAGATCGTTATGAACAGCTTGAGCCTAGTTACACGTACGCAGGATTGACTGAGATATTTTTTTTATTATATTTAGATGATGACAATCTGAGTGCAACATCATTCAGCGACCTCGCTGTAGATCAACTCTTCGAAACAGTGCCTGATAGCGGTGAATTTACATACCAAACTACATACCATCGTGCAGTATATTTCTCCGGTATCTTACAGATATATGGCACTTTGTATTTCACACTACCAGGAACCACCGGAACCTACAAATACGTCTTCACCGTCACCGATAATGATGGAAACGCCAGTGAACCAGCGGAAGTTTTAATTACCGTGGAGTGAAAAGATTTACGACAGGGCGCGCACATCGATAAGATCAAGAATCTGCTCGATCTCCGCCTGCGAAAGCCCCGCCCCGAGCAAGCCCTCGACGCCCTTTTGAATGTGCGAATCCACAAGCATCCCCGCGTAAAACGCAACCCCGCTCTGGGCCATGAGCGCGTCCACCTCGTCCTGGTCGGCCATGGTCTTGGCCTCTTTCCGGTAGAGCTCCATGAGCCGGTCGCGCTTCGCGGGCGGCAGGGTGTTCCTTCCATACACAAATGGCAGTGATATGCGGCCCTCGAAGAAGTCGCTGTTTCTATCGCGTCCGAGCCGCGCGCGCTGCGGCATGAGGTCCTGCATATCGTTCAGGAACTGCAGGGCCAGCCCCAGGTGAATGCCGGTCCGGTATACCTCACGCGCCGTCGCGACGTTGTGCCTGGCGCACAGGACGCCCAGCGCGATTATGCAGGAGTAGATCACGCCGTTCTTGAACCGGGCCATGTCCAGGTACCCGTCCATGCCGCAGTCGAGGTTGCGGGAGAGGGCCAGGTCGAGCCTCTGCCCCTCGGTGGTTTTAAGGAACATGTCGCTAAAAAGCTCCACGCACCCGGCCGCGGCCTCACCCGGAAGGAACTCGCCCGTGAGATTGAGGAAGCGGTAGGCGAGGGACAATAGGGTAAGCGACGCCAGCTCGGTATTGTCCCTTCCGTTGAGCGCCCAGTACGCCCGCTGGCCGCAGCGCAGCTCGTCGTTGTCCTGCATGTCGTCCACTATGGTGATGAGCCTGCTGAACAGGAACAGGGCGAGGCAGAGGGGATGGGGAATTTCGGGGCTGCCGCCGCAGATGAGGTTTACGCGGTACACCGCCCAGGGCATCTGCAGAACGGGGCGCGTCGCCAGCGTGTCGTCGTCAAGAGCAAGAACACCCTGAAGGTCCCTCTTTAGAACGTTATCTGCAGGGTATCCGTTTCCAAACAGCCGGCTTTCGATGTAGCTTTTAAACGATGTGATAAAATGGCGCCCGATTTTCATGAATCGCGCAGCCTGCTCAGCAGGTCGGGATACCCCCGCCGGTAGGATTGGGAAGCCCCTGGGCGGATATGCGCTCCTCGAGGTTCTCCACGCCGATTTTCCCTACATAATCGAGAATCTGTTTCTTCTCCGATGCGGAGAACGCTATGCCGCATTCCCCGAGCGCTTCCTC
>CALMJO010000670.1 GCA_937864375.1 uncultured Spirochaetota bacterium | reverse complement strand
TTCGACGGGACGGCGGATTCGGTCTTTCATCCCTTCGACAAGGCCGGGAACCGCCACATGGAGTACGTCCATGACTACGGCCCCTATGCCGACTTTCCCTTCGACTACATGACCGAGGAATACAGGAAGTACTACCCGCACTTCTACGAGGCCGGGGCGGTCGAGGCGGTGAAGAGGGGGGACTTCGAGCGGGAGGCGCGGGAGGGGTGACCCCCCGCCTGCCGGCGTGCCCCCTTGATTAAGGGGCTCCTTAGGGTATGCCATGTAGCCGGGAAAAGAAGCATCAAGCGAAAAGCGGCACCGTTAATCGCCGGCTGCATTCATCCGCATCTCCCCCTTTATTAAAGGGGGGACAGTGGGGATTTCAATGGTTACCATTCATGGCAAGTTAAACGCGAATGGACGCGAATGGCTTGCCGGAGATTCGTGTGCATTGGTATGTATTCGTGGTTTGTTTATTGCGCGTATCCAGTAGAGAATCGTGTCCGTATCCAGCAGGTATTTCATAACGTTATGTTTTTGTCCCGCGAACGGCGGGAATTCCTGAGGTCGCTTACTATCTCTTCCGCCGGCCTGTCGTCCTGCCATATATCTCACAGCGGGAGGCCGGTGCACGAAGCCCTGACGCCCCAGGTAAAGGTATGGTGATATTACACCATAGCCGTTTCAAACACGATATTCCGTTCAGCGGGAGGATTTGGAAGATAGTTCAGTTTTTCAAATCCCAGGACGCGTCCGTCTTTATCCTTCATGAGGATGACCTCGTCCCCGGTCTCCTCGCAGATGTAGTCGTTGGCTGAATCGCCGAACCATACTGTAAGGGTGTTTCCTTCCCTGTCATAATATACTTTTATCTTTTCCATAACTGCGTGCCCTCTTTGATTTTATCGGTGGGATAGGCCGTTATCAGGAAGCCGCTTCCGTCGTCATTTTTGGCTACAGCGCATAACCAACGAATGTTGTCCTGCCGCCTGTAAAAGTTGCCGGGAGGCAAAGTGGATATCCGCAGTACAGAGGTTCTGACATTAACGGGGAAATAGCTCTTTTAAAAATTCATTTTTATCAAGAGCTTTTTGCCATTCCCTGTGTCTCTTGACGGATTCCAATCTTTTTTTTCGTGGAACATTCAAGAAACGGGTCGTTTCAACCGGTCCAAGTTCCTTTAATAATACGGCAATTCCCTTTTTAATAACGTCTTCTTCGCCTAAATATTTTATATCTTTCATTTCAGGTTCTCCATTTCACAAAAAGTAATAGGGTTTGCACATTGAACGGAATGTATAAAAGTCGCGCATTTTTTCAATAATTTGTCGTCACAGGTAATGAACGTAGCATTATACATTTCCGAAAAAGAAATATGGGCGGCATCCGCAACTCCAAATCCATGAGATACAAGATCGGCAATTCTTTCTTTTACGGCTTCCGGGTCCACCTTGATTGCCGTGCCGAATGAGTTTAAGAGCTCAAGCAGCTCAATTCGCTCAAGATCGTCGGTGATAGAATTAATCTCAATATAATGAACTTTCGATTTCATTAATTGGTACAGATTTTGCTTCGCTTTTGATAAGATAAGATTTACGGAATCCGTTTCCAGCCTGATTCTGATATAATCCTGATCGTCAAATGGGCGACAGAGCGAACAGACGTCGAGATAAATTCGTTTCATGGTTATATTGGCGCATTCAAGCTTAATAGGTTTTAAATCACCAGGGAATGGAAATCAATCATTTTTTACCAAATAGACCTTGGTGAAGGGCGATGGAATAACGCTACATGTAAAGCTTTCACTGCCAGAAAAACTAAATTCGTACAGTATTCACTCAGTTTTTACAATCAGCTCAACCGGCACGGATTGTTCACAGTAGATGAGTGTTCCTTTCCCTGATTCTTCTTCTTATTTATGAAATAGCTTTGTATATTTAACCAGCAGGTTAAGCAACTATTATTCCTGGGTTATCGAGGCATATAACCGGTCAACAAGATCGCGTACCTGTAAAATTGCCATACTGTAACCTCGATGATTGAAAGATAGGCGGATTTCGTGAAAAGACTAGCATATTTTATAACGAGGCTTGGGCGTGGTCGTGGCGAACATCTACCCCACCTGCGCGGACACGAACCTGCTCAACGTGAAGTCGTTCGGGAGCACGAAGGTGGAGTTGGTGCCGGAGTTCATGATCGAGAAGCCGGAGTCGGTGATACGCGGCGCGTTCAGGGGGATTGCGAAGAGGAGGGTTTGCGTGTACGCGGTGTTTCGGGCGAGGTTTTATTAAATTGCGATGAGGATGGCGCCCGGGGTTTAGGCGATGATGGGGGAGGGTAGGGGGAGATTGACTATCGTCAATTGGTGGCTGATAATTCGTAAGCGTCAAACTAAAGCATAAATACGTCACAATTTCAAATCGTTAGTCGA
>CALMJO010000669.1 GCA_937864375.1 uncultured Spirochaetota bacterium | reverse complement strand
CCCTCAAAAATTACATCTGCGTCTACCTCGTGAGAAGCGCGTTTGCCGATTTCGCCAGGAAAAACGTTCCGCTCCGCAAGGCGTGCAGCGAGGACCCCGCTGCGGAGATGGACGGGGAGGCAGAGGGCGGCGACACGGCGCTCGCGGGCATCGAGTCGGACGAGCTGCGGGAAGCGATACTCAGGGAAGTGCGCACGCTCGGCGACAAAAAGCTCCTCATCTTCACGATGCTCGTAAAGGACGGCATGACCCAGACGGAGGTGGCGAAGGCGCTGGGCATGACGCAGCCCACGGTGAGTGAGCACTGGCATGGCATCATCCGTCATCTGAAAAACACCATTCCCAAGAGCTTCCCCGATTACATACCGGAGTGACACGCATGGATACCTGGAAACTGAAAGCCCTCATCGACGCGCCGCCCTGCAGGGAGGACATGGCGGAGACGGTGCTGGCCCTCGCGGAGGGACGCATCTTGGACGGTGAAAGCAGGGAGCGCATCTTCATGCACCTCGCGGACTGCGATTCGTGCCGCTATCTCTTCGAGGACGCCCGCATGCTGGATGAGCCCGGCGACAGCCTGGGTGAGGAATGTCCCATGCCCGGGATCGGGATCACCATCCACGGAGGGATCCTCATGGCTTCGCAGCAGGAGTACCTTTCCGCGGGCGCGCGCGCCCAGGTGCTCGCGTCAGGGGGAGCGGAGGTGCTGGATTTCCGCGTGCCCGCGGCGGGAGGCGAGTTCGACCTGCGCGTCGTGGGAACGGGGACGAGCGCGACCGTGGAGGTGCGCGCGCATGACGAATCGGCGCGCTATTACCTGGTGGGCCCGCGCGGCTACAGCGTGACGCGCGTCTACGACGGGATCGCGGTCTTCGAGCGCGTGGGGCCGGGCAGCTACGTCCTCTCGCGCGACCTGAAAGATTTCATGCGGTTCAGCATTGACCTTTAGTTTTTTCCCGGTTTCCGATGCTCCCTGCCCGTCATGGAGCCGTCGGGAGGGCACGACTCACGGTTTTATAACCCGCCTGGAACGATTCCTGAAAAAATCCCAATATTCCTCCCACCGTTCCCGTCTGTTATTAATCAACAGGGGGAACGCACTGATGAAACTATTAAAAATGAAACGCCTCAAGAGAAGTACGGGAATGCCTGCCCCGGATCCCAATCTCATCTGGACGCCTCCAAACTTCGAGGACATGGACAGGCCGGGACCCGGCGACACGGTGATCTTCATCGAGTCTCATCCGCCGGAGATCGCGCGCTGGCGGGTGGAGTCAGCGAGGAGGCGAATACGCGGGGAAGGAGGCTCTGACCCCGGAACGGGCGGGGAGGGCCGATCCACGCGATGAAGCCGCATGAAATGATAACCTATACGCTCCACGTTCCCCTCGACCCCGGGGTCATGCCCGACGCCGCATGCGTGGGGGCGATCACCTGTGAAGGAATGCGCGTGGCGAAGAGCGCCGACGGCAGCGGGAGCGCGGGGATAGAATTCACGTACAGGCTGCGCGCCGGTTCGCCGGAAGAATCCCTGGCCGGCGGCGTGCGCATACTCGAGGAGCTCGCCCGTGTCATTCCCGCCGAGCGCGGAAGGCGCAGGTGCGAGGAAGGAACATGGACCTTCCGGATCGATTCTCTCCACGGCGTTTCCGGGGAGTGCTGCCTGCGCTATACGAGGGCATACGGGGAAGATGGTTACGCGGGCCCGTGCCAGGTCCTCGGTTTTGATGAAGGACGAGCGTCGCTCCTCGTCGCCGAAACGAGCTTTTACCTCCTGCATGCGCGCATGCTCATACTGGAGCGCGAGATCATGATGGACGGGTCCCTCAACGGAAACGAAACGCGGGTCCAGGCCGAGGCCGGGCCGTAACCGGCGGATTACCGTTCACCATTTTACCGGGTCATGAAATCCTGATGAAGGCCCGGGAACAAAGTTCCACGGAGGAATGTATGCTCAATGCGATTCTGGCTGTAATGCTCATCGCGGCTGCGCCCGTTGATAGGACGCCCGCCACCGTGGTTAAGGTGGTCGACGGCGACACCATCGACGTACTCGTGGCGGGGCAGACGGTGCCCGCCAGGGTGAGGCTGATCGGCATTGACGCGCCGGAGAGCTCCGTCAACAGGCGCGCGTATAAACAGGCGGAAAGGACCGGGCGCGACCTCGCGGTCATCCTCGAGATGGGGAAGCGATCGGCGGCGGAGCTTGCCGCCTTCCTGAAGCCCGGCGATCCCGTCACGCTCGAGTTCGACGTGGAGCGCTGTGACAGGTACGGGAGGACGCTCGCCTATGTCTACACGGCGGACGGCACGATGGTGAACCTGTGGCTCCTGAAAAAGGGGCTCGCGGTCCGGCTCACCGTGCCGCCTAACGTCAAACACGCTGAGGAGTTCGGCAGATGATGCGCGCATCCCCCGCTCCCCCGGGGGATGCAAGGATACGGCGGAAAGTACGCTGCCTGCGAAGGAGGAATTATCATGGCACCAGATGCCCGATCTGCACCCGTCCATGGATTCTGGCTGATCCTGGGATCGCTTTGGGCCGTCTACGTCTTCTATATAATGGGAACGAACTGCGAGCAGGTCAGGGACAAGTACCGGACGGGCGGGCAGTATGACGAGGACGTGGCGGTCGTGGAGGTGAAGGGATTAATCCGGGATACGCGCACTTGGCGGGCACAATGCGGCGCAATGCGGGGACAGGGGAAATAAAAGGAACAGATAATGAATAAGAAAAAGAAGCACCGCCTCATCGACGGTGGAACATTCGAGCTATACAGGGACCAGATGAAGCACCTCGTGGACACGTTCGGCTGGGATTCGGTGCTGGACGCCATGGGAGAAAGAACGCTCAGGCGCCTGCTCGGTGACGAATATGACGGTGTACGGGAAAAGGCGCGCGCTGACGCCGAACAGTTTGCCGTAGAGGGCGCGCGGAAAGGAGGGAGCGCGTGAAGGTGCAGCGACGGGGAACGGCGATCGTGGAGACGCCGGAAGGAATCCTGGTCAACGCGACCGAGCATGGGCCGTTCATTCTTCCGGGCGGAAGGGCCAGGAAGGGGGAAAGCAGGATGGAGGCCGCGATCCGCGAGCTGCGCGAGGAAACGGGCCTGCTCGCATTTGTCGCGGTCGAGCTCTTCGAGTGCAGCGGTAAGTACCATAGGAGATATGACTACAGGGACCAGCATAAGGTTTATTACGTAAGGGCGCACGGTACGGCTGAGCCCGGGCACGAGGTGACCCACCTGGGGTATTACAAGCCGGGCGGTGCCTCGGCGCCGGGGCGAAGGATCACGGATGAGACCCTGGAGATAATCGAAAACTATTTTAGCTTCAGGAAGAATAACATGGCGCTTTTCGAAGCCATCGAAAATCATTTTTCCCCGATATTTCCCGCGCATCCACCGTCATAATCACATCGCGCAGCATTAAGGGCACGTGAAACTTAATTGAATCGCGTGGCGTGGAATCTGATCAGGCACTGACGAACAGGCCCGGTGCCGCTGCTCCGCAGTCCTGGTCATGGGGATAAGCTCCGTGAAAAATTCGCGGGTTGTCCCCTCAGGGCATTTCCGCGAGGGGGGGCGATAAAATAAAAAAGGAAGGGGGAAATACATGGATAAGGTAATTGGAAATTTTTTGATCGGCCTGAAGCCGGGAGTGCTTCTCGTCCATAAGAACATGGCGGTGATTCCTCTCGTTGGCGAGGGACAGGGAGGGCCGCGGTTCACCACGATGAAACGCGCATTGGCGGAAAAGCAGATCATCGTAAGGGAAGTGAGCGAGCATGGATCGGTTCCCGACCTGCTGGTGGAAAACCTGTCCGCGCTCATGGTGCTGCTCCTGGATGGCGAGGAGCTGGCTGGCGCGAAGCAGAATCGGATACTGAACACCTCCATACTGGTGCGCAAGGGATCGAGGATCGTGGTGCCGGTAAGCTGCACCGAGCACGGCCGGTGGTCCTATTCCTCGAAGGAATTCATGGACTCCGACGTCATCATGTCGAACGACATCCGGAAAATGAAGATGCATTCGGTGACGGAATCCCTGAAAAGGGACGCCTCATTTTACTCGAACCAGGGCATGATCTGGGAGGATATTGCCAAAATGTCGGAGAAGATGAAGGTTAACTCAAAAACCGGAGCCATGAAGCAGATTTTCGCGGACCGGAAAGCCACGCTCGATGAATACGTTGACGCATTTCCGGCCATCGAGGGACAGGTGGGTCTCGCGGTATTCATAAACGGGAAGATGGTCGGCCTCGAGGCGCTCGCCCGCGTGGAGGCGTACGCGGACTACCACGAGCGGCTGGTGCGAAGCTATGCGATGGACGCCCTGGATGGTTCCGGCACGGAATGCGCCCCGCCATGCGTTGAGGATGTGAGCGCCTTCATCAGGGAAACGCGCGATTGCGACGAGCGCAGCTTCAAGTCCAGGGGAGCGGGAACGGACTGGCGCTACGAGGGCGGGGCGATCGTGGGTGCGGCGCTGAAGTATGGAAAGAGCGTTATTCACGCCGCATTCTTCAAGCTTGATAAACGGGACGAAGGGGACCCCGGCCGCTGCAGGACGGGCAGCTTCCGGTACGACCAAGGCCTGTAGCCGGGGAATTCAATGAGAACCGAGGAAACAGGAGTGATCGTACCCTTTGACCGGTCATACTGGGTCGTCCCGGGCAAACTCCTGGCAGGCTGCTACCCGGGCGATGCAGACGAAGCCGTCGCCCGGGAAAGGCTGGGAAGGGTGGTGGATTCGGGGATACGAGTGTTCCTCAACCTCATGGAGGAGCACGAAACGGACCACGACGGTGCGCCTTTCGCGCCCTATGATGAACTGGTCCGCTCGCTGTTCGCATCGTCCGGTATTGCGGGGACGGTCAGGCGCGTGCCCGTACGGGACCTCGATGTGCCGGACCGTGCGACGATGCGGTTCATTCTCGATTTCATCGACTTCTCCGTCGCCGGGAATAATCCGGTTTATGTACATTGCTGGGGAGGCCGCGGCCGCACCGGTACCGTGGTTGGCTGCTATCTCGCCAGGCACGGGATCGGGGCAGGGCGGGATGCGCTTGATGGCATCCGGTATCTCAGGCGTCATGAAGCCACCGCGCATCTATCATCGCCGCAAACGGATATACAGCGGGATTTGGTGCGATCGTGGAAACTTGGCGACTAGCGCGGCGCATAAATTTCGTTGACATGCCGCATTTAAGATGCGACAAGAAATAAAAAAAGCGGCGATGCTGCCCGTGCCTCCGGCAAGAGTATCATCGCCCTGCACTTCCAGCATACGGAAAACATTTTGAAGTGATATTGTCTCCCGGCAGGTGGCCCTCCTCCGGCGTGATCATCGGGGGAGATGCCGGGGGATTCATCCAGGCGCACAAAGGAGATACCATGGATATCTCAAACGCCGCACATATCGCCGCGTCCGGTACTGCCAGGCCCAATCTGGTCTATTGCCTCTTCGAAACTATCCGCGCGATCGAGGCTGATCAATCGAAGCTCGATTCAATCCGGTGGGACGAGCTTCACCGGAACATGGAATCGATCCTCATTTCCCGCGATACCAGGCTTGGCGGCGCGCACGCGAAGGCAAACGAGCTTCGCGTGCTCCTGGAAATATGGATGCACGCGCAGTGCGCGCTCGTCGCGCCGGAGCGCGTGAAGCCAGGAGTGAACTGGAAGGTCGGGGACATGGGGAAGTGGGAGGCGCGCATGCGCCGGGCCGGAAGATCGGCCGGCGCTCCGGCGAACACGGACGACCCCGTGGGGCTCGCGCTCTACCACGCCGACCTCGCGCGCGCCCTCATGAACCGCGCCCACCACGACGGCGTGCGTCACATCATGTGGCAGGGCGATTCTGGGGAGCGGGTGCTCGGTCAGATCGTGTACTGCATCTGCCGGTTCTCCTCGCTCGTTTCGGGGGACAGCGTGCCCGCAGCGCTCGCAGCGTATGTCGACTTCACCCGGCGCGAAATTCGTGAAGGACGGTTTCTCGTTCTAAAATCCGTCGCAGACGGCGACGCGCGCACGATCATGGCCTGCCTGGAGGACGGCACCTGGTACGGTGCAGTACGCTTCGATTCCCCTGGTATAGCCGGCCTGGCGTCGATTGCCGAGGGAGACACCGTCTACCTCGCGGGACTCGTTCCCGGCGGCGGCGCGCTCCTCGTGGGCGAGGAAGCGCTCATGGTCCACCACCCGGACTTCATGCTCCCCGTCACCGACCTGAGCGAATGCTATCCGGGCTACATCAAGCCGGAGGCGGCGACGGGACCACGGCCCCTGCATGTCATCAAGTCCTACTTTGCGCCCAGAGGCCCTTCCCGCACGGCGACGGTCGTGGGGCAGATCGTGAACCATGTCCTGGACAGGGCGCTCCAGTGCCGTAACGACGGGCGCCCCCCGTCCGTTGAGCGCAACTCCATGGTTCTCGACGCCCTTTCGGACCGCATGCTCGAGATCGCATCCCTGGGGAGGGAGCCCGGTTTCAGGCTCAAGATCGAAACCCTCAAGAAGGGCCCGGTGCCGGTGTGTCCCGACTGCCGCGAGGAGATGAAACTGCGCACCGGCAGGGGAGGCCAGTTCTACGGCTGCGTGAACTATCCCGACTGCAGAAGGACCGCGGGCCTCAAGGACCCCGTGGGCTATTCAGGGATGAGCGATCAGCTCTTCGCGCAGGTTGAACGCGAACAGGGCAGGGCGTACTGGGAGGTCCCGGTCCACAGCTCGAGCCTCGGGATCACCGGCAAGATCGACATCCTGTTCCGGTCGACCGGGGACGCGCGCATGATGAAATTCATCGAGCTCAAGACCGGCAAGGTGTACGGGAACAAGCCGGGGCAGCCCAACTTCCTGAATCCCCAGCACGCGAAGCAGCTGCAGCTCTACCGTGCGCTCGCACAGGCGCGCTTTGGCGCAAGCGGCATGGACCTCTGGTATCCGCGGGCCGATGTCTCCTGGATCCGCGCGGTCGACGATCCCGACGCCGCGACGATGCGCGATCTCCTGGGGCTCCGGAACGAGGCTGTGAACCTCGTCGCTTCGCTCGCACACCGCGACAATGCGTGGCCGCTCCTGGGAGCCGTTGCGGCGGAACCGGAGCTCTGGGTGGAGAAATTCGAGGGAGACGCGCGCGCCCGCCTCGGGAAGGCGCTGGAAGGGAGCGATCCCCTCCAGCGCGCCTACGCCGAATTCATCGTATCGTTCATCGCGCGCTCGATGCTCGCGGCGCGCGTGGGATGGTATGCCACCTCCAGGAGCGGGAGCCTCGCGGACATCTGGAAGGACTCCATCGAGGACAAGCTCCAGAAGGGCGTGCTCCTGGACAGCCTCGCGCTTTCGCGCGTGGAATACCGCGGGGGCAACTGGGTCCTCTTCATGGAGGACACCTCGGACGCGGCCGAGTTCAAGTTCCGTGAGAACGATCTCGTCGTGATCTATCCGGTAACGCCCGGGTCCACGGGCGCGCCGGCCGTGCTCCTTGACGGCTTCATCGTGCGGCAGGTCTTCAAGGAGGAGGGGGCCGGCCAGGCGTCCCTCTTCCCGCCCATCATCCTCGAGGTGGAACTGGGCTCCTACGTCCCGGAGATCGACGAGTGGCGCGCGATGCTTTCCGGAGGAAAGGCGCTTCCGCGCTTCGCGATGGAGCGCTCCTACAACGAAAAGTTCCACAAGTCGCAGTTCAAGGGAGTCTTCCACTTCCTCGCGACGATGGACGGGCGCGTGAGAAGGACGCTCCTGGGCATGGAGG